>JANYAL010000397.1 GCA_025361325.1 Bacteroidota bacterium | reverse complement strand
TTTGTATAAAGCATACCGGTATCCGGTAAAGAACACATTGTGGTAAAACAGGGTGTCCTGGTGATTGTGTAAGGCCGGGTCAGTGAACCTGATAAAATTCAGCGGAACTGTTTTGGCGATCTTGGGTTCAGCCGGAACAGGTTTTTCTTTGTGATTACAGGAAGCCAGTCCAGCCAAAAAACCACCCAGGATTATATATTTCAGGTTCATGTACCCAATGTTCTATTGTATCACGGTTCCAGGCGTACCCCAGAAACCGTTCCCGTTTATATAGGGGGCGGATGCGGTAAAATGGTAATGGTATATTCCGCCGGGAAAATCAGCCGTGGCATGGGTATGGCCATGGTACACATCGAGTCCTGCAGGTGCTGTTCCATTCTCTTCCTGTGGTCCGTATACCGGGAACCCGTCCAGGAGGAATCCCATCAGCGCAAAAGGTGTTGCTTTTACCGTGGTCAGGTATTTGGGTTCTACGTGATAGTGGTACATGCCGGTCATCTGGGGATGTCCCCACCACTGGTCAAATCCGTTCATTTCTGCACCCAGGGGAGAACCGCCTGCAGCATACTGGTTGAAGAAGGGCACACCGTCCAGCGCTACACCTATAACGCCCATGGGTGTTGAAGCATGTGTACCGGCCATGGCAGGATTGACCGGGATCTTCAGCGTGATGTTCTGGGATGCAATGGTATTGGGTGCTTTGGCAAAGGTTCCGCCGCCGAATGTAGTTCCGCTGAATGCCTCATAGAGTGGATTGGCCACTGGATAGTAGACGCTCTTATGATCGGGCTGGTCGCTGGTTTTGATGGTGACCCAGGTACCATCAAAAGTTATGCTCGTGGCACCGTATATCTTGTTGTACACAGGAGGCAGTCCGGGAGCGCCGTTGTTCACCGGTAAGGACAGCGTACAGTTATAGCCGGCAAAGGAAATGGCAAAAGAGGCTGTACCTGCTGATGCAGGTGTACCTGATACTGTATAAGACAGATTGCCGGTGCCCGTGACCAGTGTACCGGCCTGCAGGGTCAACGTCAACCCGGAAACGCCTGTTGAGGCAATGGTCGTACCTGACGTATATGCCACTCCGTTACCTCCGGAATAAGGGACCGTGGCTGTTGCCGCATAAGCTATATTCACAGTAGCAGGAGCAGAAAAAGACCCGCTACTGCATGCTAAAGCCGATATACTTGCAGTTGTTATGCCACCCCCATTATCGGCACTTCCATTCTTGGTGCAGGAAATAACAGGTACAAGGAAGATCATACTGATGATACAACGCAGTTCTTTGAATTGCATAGAATTTGTGTTTTAATGGAAGCGGTTTATGAATAGATATACGTGTCCTGTCTTTTGTATTCCTAATTGTTTTCCGGTGGTGGCCTGTCACCCGTTGGTTTGTCACCAGGAGGTTCATGTTCTTGTCCGGGTGGGGGCGGAAACCCTCCCGGCCTGTCTTTTTCATCCCCCGGCGGTGGTGGCGGTTCCATCCTGTTCCTGGGCGGGCCCATTCTTTTCAGTACATCCTGTATGATGGTATCAAATTTCCGCTGCTGTTCTGCATTGCATAAGGCCCTCAGTTTCTTGAAATGCCGGAAAGTGACCAGTTCAATTTGCTGTTCCTGTTCACCGATTTGCCTGGCTGCTTTTTGCAACACGCTATCAGCAACAGCAGGCTGCTGCAATAAAGCAAAGAATGCATCCTTTTGTTTTTTCAGGCTGTCCTGAACAGCCCGTTGGTATTCCTGATGTTCGTCCTTTAACTTCCGGTAGGCTTCCTGTTGGGCGGAATCCAGTTTCAGCTCATGGTTGATGAACTCAAAGACCTGTCCCCGGGGAGGTGGGGGCATTTTACCATCCGGCCTGCCTTCCCCCCTGCGGTGTACCCACAGTAGGGTGAGGGTAACAATATTGGCGATTACCAGCAACAAGGTGAACAGGGTGAGCCAGCGGTTATTTAAAATGTTCTTCATAAAAGGCATTTATTCATAAACAGTTGTCGTGTTCAGGTTGTAGGCTTCGGCAAATGATTCGATCGTGGCAGGCTTGTAGGTCCTTACCGTATCCTGTTTTTCGGGTTTATTGCCAAGACTTCCCAGTGAAATGATATTGATGACCAGTATGATCAGCAGGGATGCCGTAAGGAAGGCCGGGCGAAGCAGGAAAAGCGTCATTTTACCGGGTTTTGTTTCGCGCTGCATCCTCCCGGTGAGCCGGGTATAAAAGAAATCCGGTGCAGTTGCTTTCCGTATCCCGTTCAGGCTGTTCAAGATCCGCTCTTCCCTGTCATTGTTTTTGTTATTCATTTTGAAAAAGATTAACCTTTTGTTATTAGATGATGTTTCTATGAAAAACCTTCGCTAGGGAGCGAGATTATTTATTTTTTTCCTCAGGTTCTGTTTTGCCCTTTGAAGGAGGGAGTCGATGGCTGATTCTGTTGTGTTTAGTATCTGGGCAATCTCCCGGTAACTGAGTTCTTCTATCTTATTGAGCAGGAAGGCAGTACGCTGGTTCTCCGGTAATGTATCCAGCAGTCTGAACAGTATGGCGGCGTCTTCCTTTCTTTCCAGTTCTATTCCGGGGTGTACAGGATCGGCGGGGTCATGGATGGTACGGTTATCTTCTCCGAAAAGGGAATATATGAATCCAAAGCGTTTCTTCCTTTTGCGGCTACGCATGAGATCGAGTGACTTGGTAACGGTGATACGGTAGATCCAGGTGGCTAAACTGGCATTACCCCTGAATGATGTAATGGAACGGTAAACCTGTATGAATACTTCCTGTGAGAGGTCTTCCGCATCTGCCTGGTTCTTCAGGAAACCCAGGGCCGTATTGAAGACCTTGTCCTGAAACTGAGTGACCAATTCCCGAAAGGCCGATTCTTCCCGGGTACACAGGGCATCAATCAGTTCCTTTTCTGTCAAGGGGTCATTGGTTTAATTGTTAAGGGTTACAACGTACAAAAAAGGCTTTTTGTTTTAATGCTGTTTATAAAAGTCCCTGATGAATTCTCTGACGGAATTACTGAATGTTTCCCCATCGCCGAACAGAAAAACATGTTCGATGGGTATAACATAGAGAGGCAGGTCTTTCAGTTCACGTTCAAATTTCTGCAAGCGTACAGCGTCTTTCTCTGTGGTAAGCATGAGCTTGGAAGCAGAACGTATCCTGTTGAATTGTTTCCTGATCTCAGCCAGGTCATCCATGTCAAAGATATGGTGATCAGCATAGCGCAGCATATCATATGTATTCACCCGCCTGGTAAGGAATTCCTTCAAAGGCCGCGGATTGGCGATGCCGCATATAAGCAGGGTATCCATATCTGCTTTTATGTTCAAGGGCTGGCGGGTGAACAGGTGGTAGGGTGTACCATACTGCAGTGACGTAAAATATACAACCTGGTTTGGTAAGGGTTCAATTTCGT
>JANYAL010000395.1 GCA_025361325.1 Bacteroidota bacterium | reverse complement strand
CACAGAAAAAAGTAAAGCATGACTGTCAAGCCACATCATTAACCCTTTCAGGATTCCGCTGCCTGCCCACACTTCAAAGAATTCCTGCATCTTATACGCAAGCCCAAGCGGATCGATGGCCTTAACGAGTCCTGAAAAGATGAATACAACACCTACAATGGTCCTTGAAATATGTATCGTTCTTTTCATCATAAAAAATCATTTAACAACAGTGAAAACTGGTTGGATGCCTGATACCCGGTACAGGATGGCCGTACAACAAGCGAAAACCATTCAGGAATCGTACTGCCAGCTCCAAACTAGGAACTATGAACTCCCTCTCCAATCAATATCAACCCGAATACCGCATAATTGATGATGTCATAATAATTCGCATCAATACCTTCACTGACCAGTGTTTGTCCTTTATTCTGCAGGATCTGCTTGATACGCAATACCTTGGCCAGTATCAGGTCTACATAACTTTCCTGGCTCATCTCCCGCCAGGCCTCTCCGTAATCATGATTCTTATTCATCATTAAACGCCTGGCCGTTGCTGCTTTTTCATCATACAAGCGCTCCACCTGTTCAACAGGCAGTTCTTCCAGCTCATCATCGTTGATGTCAAGTTGTATCAGCCCGATGATGCTATAGTTCAGAATGCCGCTGAACTCACTGAACACATCATCATTGACCTGCTGCCTGCCTTTTTCCTGGATGGTACGGATGCGCCTGGCCTTGATGTAAAGCTGGTCAGCGACCGATATGGTTCTGTACACCCTCCAGGAAGTACCGTAATCCCGGGTCTTCTGCATGAACACCTGTTTACTGGATCTGATAACCTCGTTATATTGCTGTTCTGTTGTCATGGGCGGTCTGTAACTTTGTTACCGGGATTAAAATTAATCCAATTCAACCGATGTACACCATAAACTGCCGTGGAAAAATACTTACACTGGATGTTCCTTTGGTAATGGGAGTTATCAATGTAACCCCGGACTCCTTTTACAAGGGTGACCTGAACCTCGGAACTGATGCCCTGGCAGTTATGGCCGGAACGATGATAAACGATGGAGCCGACATCATTGATTTAGGCGGACAAAGCACCCGTCCCGGCAGTATACCCCTGCCTGCAGCAGCGGAAGCGCAAAGGGTTATTCCTGTTATCAAAGCCATTACCGCAAAACACCCCGGAATCATCCTTTCTATCGATACCTATTACAGCAGTGTGGCGGTAGCTGCAGTGGAAGCGGGCGCTTCCATCGTCAATGATATCAGCGGAGGAAATGCTGATCCGGACATGCTCTCTACGGTCGCTGCCCTGAAAGTACCCTACATCTGCATGCACATGAAAGGTACGCCCGCTACCATGCACCAGGAAGCCAGCTACGATAACGTTGTGAAGGAAGTGCTGGATTTTTTCATTGCCAGGCTGGAGGACTGCAGAAACGCGGGTATCAACGATGTGATCATAGACCCCGGATTTGGATTCGGGAAATCGATAGAACAAAATTTCAGCCTGCTCAAAGACCTTCAGGTCTTCTCTATACTGAACCGCCCTTTGCTGGCAGGCCTGTCGCGGAAGCGTACGGTGTACAAAACATTGGGCATTTCCCCCGAACAGGCACTCAACGGAACTACGGTGCTTAATACCATCGCCCTGCTGAACGGGGCATCCATTATTCGGGTACATGATGTGAAAGCTGCCCGGGAAGTGGTCACCCTCTGTACTGCCTGTAAAAAAGCACCTCATTAGGGAGGTGCTTTTATTTCCTTTCTTTATACTTAAATACTATTTCTGCTTAGCCTTGTTTGCATTCTGTATGCTGTCCATAGCATGCTGGCGCAACTGCTCTTCATCGCGTGTCTTTTCTGCATTCTTCGTCATCAGTTCATCTTCTGATTCTACATTCAGGACCTCTATATCGAATACGAGGTTGGCATTGGGTGCTATCTTGGGGGCATTGCCATTCTTGCCATATCCCAGTGCGGAAGGTATATACACGGTTGCCTTGGTTCCTTTCTTCAGCTGCATCAGGGCATCCGACCAGCCGAAGATTACACCTCCCAGCTGGCCCACGCTTACCTGGAAGGGCTGCGTGTGGTTGAATGCAGGGTCTGTATTTGAATCAAACACCTTCATACTGTCGAGTGTTCTGCCGGTATAGTTCACCGTGGCCACGCTGGAATAATTGATCTTATCACCTGTACCTTCGGTGTGAATGTCGATGAAAGTACCCCAGTCTCCTTTGATAGCCTTGATATTATTCTTTTCCAGGTATGCACTGATCAGTCTGGAATCAGCTTCTATCTGTGCCTTGTTCTTCTCTATTTCCTTCCCTACTTTCGCTGACTGTGTTTTAAAGATCTTTGGCCTGGCTAATTTCATTTCAGCCGTGTTGGCACTGTCGGCTTGGGATTTGGTGTCGAAGATATTCAGGATCTTGAGTGTGGTATACAAGTAATCCCCTTTCTTCATGAATGGAGGCATTTCCGCAGGACTTTGCTTGAACACACTATCCGTTAAAATTCGGAACACCAGGCTGTCGCCTTTGCGGGCAGTCATCAGTATCTTCAGGTAAGCAGCAGGTGTGGAACCTGAATCACAGGCTGCGGTCCGGGGCAGGTAATTACGCGAATCTTCCAGCAGAGTATCCAGCTTGGCGCCTTTATATCGTTGCGTGATCTGTAACTGCATAAAATTCCCATAGGCCAGTTTTTTACCGTTGCCGTCCGAAATGATCTTATACTCAAGACCCGCATCCCCCTTTTTAAAAGACGTTGTGCATGAGCTGAAAAAAACGATGCTTATTAAAGCCGTGAAAATGAAATGTTTCATGTTTATATTTTATTTATGATTAACTGTTTAGCAATGCGGTATTCTCTTTCATGGCAGTTTTGAACCTTTGTACCACTATATCCAGCGGTTCTTTGTTAAATCCGCCCGCGGCATTAAAATGACCGCCGCCGTTAAAGTATTTCCGGGCAAATGCATTTACATCAAAATCTCCCTTGCTCCGGAAAGAGCTTTTACGTTCATCGCCCCGGTCAATGATCACTGATGCCAGCCTGATGCCTTTGATGCTGAGGGGATAATTCACCAGTCCTTCTGTATCGCCTGTGCGTACATCAAATTTGATCAGGTCTGCCTGGGGCACTACTATAAGTGCGGTATTGTATTCATAGAATATCTCCATACGGTTCAGCAGCACATGACCGATGAAACGGAACCGGTTCTCCAGGAAATTATCATACAGGGCCTCATGCACACGGCTGTGATCAAGCCCCAGGGTTTTGAGATGGGCCACCATCTGGTGTACGCCAGAACTGGCTGAGTTAAAACGGAATGATCCCGTATCCGTCATCACACCTGCATACAGACAGGCTATCGTTGCCTCATTCATCTTGTCGGCATGCCCCGATCCCTGTATGAAGTCATACACCATTTCAGCTGTGGAACTTTTGGATGGGTCACTGATGCCATAGGTAAATACTCCCTCCTGCGGTTCACGATGGTGATCTATGAGAATCTTTAGCGCCGGGGCTGCCAGTAGCTTTTCCTCCATGCGTTTGGTGCGAACCAGCACATTAAAGTCCAGGCAGAAGATCCAGTCGGCCTGGTCAATGGCCTCGTTGGCTTTGGCAGTCTTGCTTTCATAATCCAGCACCAAATCGGTACCCGGCATCCAGTCCAGGAAATCAGCCCAGTTCGTAGGCGATATAACAGTGAGTGTATGGCCAAACCCGGCTAAAAAATGATAGAGGGCCAGGGATGAGCCCATGGCATCCGCATCAGGCTTCTGGTGGGTTGTGATCACCACCTTGCGGGGCTGCTCCAGTAAAGGATATATATCTTGTATAGACTGCATAAAGCGGCGCAAAAGTAGTTCAAAGTTTCCAGTTTTGATCCCGGAGGGTATTATTAAGAAAGAAACAGCACTGGAAATGTAGTTAATTATGAATAGGTAATGAGGCTTTAGATTTGGAGTGAATACCAATTTCCAACTAACATTGCGGATTGTATAATCTTATTGCCAACTGCCGACTGCCTATTGCCCATTCACCCTCCCTACCTATCTTTGCGGCTCAAAAAATAAAATCGATGAGCAACAGAACATTTACCATGATCAAGCCCGATGCAACCTCCAAAGGACATACCGGTGCCATTTTACAAATGATCAACGCGACCGGTTTCCGGATCGTTGCCCTGAAAATGACACATCTCAGCGAGCAGAAAGCGGGCGAATTCTATGCGGTGCATGCACAACGCCCCTTTTATGGTGAACTGGTCAATTTCATGAGCAGCGGGCCTATCACAGCTGCCATACTGGAAAAGGAAAATGCTGTAGCCGAATTCCGAAAACTGATCGGTGCCACCAACCCTGCCGATGCTGCCGAAGGAACCATCCGTAAATTATATGCCAGCTCCATTGGCGAGAATGCCGTACATGGCAGCGATAGTGATGAGAATGCAGTTATTGAGGGGGATTTCTTTTTCAGTAAACTGGAACAGTTTTGATGGTTCCCGGTTCCTGATTCTTTGGTTGCAGTTTCTAATTGGCACTCCAATTATTCATGGATCAATACGTTATTGAACTGCATCCCCGTACGAACGGGTAATCCGGGCTGGGGGTATCAAGTACATGGTCCGGCCTCTTCGTTCCTGGCCGACACTAACTAAAAAATATAGCCCCCTGAGGAATCAGCGGGCTAAATTTAGAAATCAAGCACAAACAAACTTAGTTGAAGGCAGATTGATGGTAGCAAACATATAATGCCAGGGTGTTTGCTTTACAGTTACAGTAACGTTAAAGTTTGGGGTATATTGCATGCACTTTCCCCATGACCGTTACACTCACCATGATACGCTACCGTAAGCGTTTTATTCCCTTTGCCTTACTGGCCATGGCCCTGTTCCGTTTTCCCTTGTGGATGAATAAAAAAATCCAATTCTTCAAATTGCTGGGCTCGGGCAGGAATGGTAGTTTCGACAAGAACCCCGATTGGCAGCAATGGGGCATCCTGACTGTTCGGATGGCCGGTGAACCCCTCCATTTTCCGGTACAGGAGAATAGCCTGGAAGCACTTTACGGGTCTTTCATATACAAATGGCTGCGTTTATTCCATTGTGAGACCTGGACGGTCTTCCTGGAACCCCTTGAGAGTCATGGCCTCTGGGACGGCAGGAAGGTATTCGGAGAACTGCCTCCCCGATCGGGCTACGAAGGCTTGATTGCTGTACTCACCCGCGCCACCATACGCATCTCCAGGCTGGGCCGTTTCTGGAGCCATGTGGACGCTGCTGCACACGAAATGAGCAGTGCCACCGGATTTATAAGCTCGCTGGGCATTGGCGAGATACCCTGGATAAAACAGGCTACATTCAGCATTTGGCAAAGCACGGAGGACATGAAGAAATTCGCATACGGTATGAAGGATCACCAGGAAGTGATACGGCTTACCCGTAAGGAGAAATGGTATCGCGAAGATATGTTCACCCGCTTCCGCATTACGGGTTGCCAGGGCACCCTGAAGGGTGTAAACCCCTTGGCAGGAAAGTTGTAATTTTGTTCATTATAAATACTGTTGCCTGCTAAAATATCAGATGAATAGAATGGAGGTCAAAAAAATACTTCCTTCATAAGTGATCTGTTAACGCCTTCCCGCTTTCCAGGCAATTAAGTGTAAAGAACCACCCGCTGTATGAAAAATATTAAATTGATAGAGGTTCCCTCCGAAATAGGTGCCGGCACCCGCGGCGCAAGCCTTGGAGTGGAAGCCATCAAGATAGCTGCCCTCGACTTCATGAGCAACTTCTTTGTTCATTTCCCTTCCGAAAAGATAGAAGTGGAGAATCAATTATTGTTTGAGCCCATCCAGTCGCCCTATGCCAAACGCATACAGGGTGTGCTTACCATGTATGAAAGGGTAAGCAAGGCCGTATGCGACTCTATGAAAGCTCATTTCTTCCCGGTGGTCATCAGCGGCGACCACAGCAGTTCGGGCGGTACTATTGCAGGTATTAAAATGGCCAGGCCAAAGAGCAAACTGGGGGTGATCTGGATCGATGCCCATGCCGACCTGCATACCCCCTACACCACCCCATCCGGGAACATGCACGGTATGCCCCTGTCTGTTTCCATAGCAGACGATAATGAAGAATGCAAAGTGCATGACCTGGATGAAAAGACCGCAAAGGTATGGGACCAGTTGAAAAAGCTGGGCAAGATCAACCAGAAAGTGCTGCCCGAAGATGTGGTCTTCATTTCCCTGCGTGATTATGAGCGGGAGGAGAAATTCCTGATCGAAAAACATGGCATGAAAGTGATCACCACCAGCGAGGTCAGGCGCAACGGGGCCGAGAACGTATGCCGTAAAGTGCTGCGTTACCTGGGCGACTGTACGGATATTTATGTAAGTTTTGATGTGGACAGCCT
>JANYAL010000380.1 GCA_025361325.1 Bacteroidota bacterium | reverse complement strand
TAAGGCGATGCGTACGGCCTCTTCCAGGTCGCATAAGTTATTCTCTCTGATGTCTTCAATAAAATTCAGCAACACTTCGGTATCCGTTTCACTTTTGAATACATAACCTTTTTTGCTCAGTTCCTGCTTAAGCTGGGCATAATTTTCTATAATACCATTATGAATCATGGCCAGTTTTCCTCCTCTTGAAGTGTGGGGATGCGCATTTACATCACTCGGTTCTCCATGAGTGGCCCAGCGGGTATGGCCAATACCGGTATGGGCATGCAGGTCCTTACCCAGCACCAGGTTCTCCAGGTCGGCAACACGGCCTTTCTTTTTGTACACCTTTAGCCTTTTATTGAGCAGGGCGATACCGGTACTGTCGTAGCCACGGTATTCCAGTCTTTTCAATCCGGTAATGATGATCGGGTAAGCTTCTTTTGGGCCGGTGTATCCAACAATTCCACACATGAGGTATTTTTTTTAGGTTATTGTTTTTTCGGGGCTGAGGTATTTCCTGGGTGAAATACCTATGTTAATCAATGCAATTTAACAAAAATGTATGCATGAATCCTCAATAATGGATAAAGTGAGCGCAATTTGCTGGTGATTAACGAAAAAGGTGGTACATACCTGACCACGGTTATAGTAATATACCTTTAAGAAAGATATAGGCAACGGAAAAATAGATCACGATACCGGTTACGTCCACCAGGGTGGCCACAAAGGGGGCAGAGGAGGCTGCGGGATCCAGTTTCAGCTTCTTCAATATGAGTGGAAGCATGGACCCCATGAGGCTGCCCCATAATACTATTCCAATGAGGGAGAAGAATATGGTGCTGGCCACGAGTTTCCAGTAAATACCGTAATCAAAAATGTGAAAGTTTTGCCAGATAAATATCCTCAGGAAACCAATGCTTCCTAGGATGAGTCCCAGGATTAAGCCCGATAAGATCTCCCGGCGCATCACCCTCCACCAGTCTGCAACGGTAAGTTCACCGAGGGCCATGGCTTGGATGATCAGGGTAGAAGCCTGGGAACCGCTATTGCCCCCGCTGCTCATGATTAGCGGAATGAATAGTGCCAGTACCGTCGCAGCTTCAATCTCCTTCTGAAAGAACTGCATCGCTGTTGCGGTGAGCATTTCGCTTAGGAACAAAATGACCAGCCAGCCTGCGCGTTTTTTCACCAGTTTGACGATACTGATATCTAGGTAGGGCGCATTCAATGCTTCGGTACCCCCGATCTTCTGGATATCCTCGCTGAACTCCTCTTCCGCAACCCATAGAATGTCATCGATGGTGACAATGCCCAGTAAAATATCATTGTCGTCAGTTACCGGAAGGGCTACCCGGTTATTCATTTTGAATATCTTGGAAGCATTCTCCTGATCGTCATTGGCGTGCAGGGCGATATACCTGCCATCCATGATCTCGTTCACCCGGGTTTCGGGAGCGGCCAGGATAATATCCCTTATCCGTATGTCATCCAATAATTCCCCTTTATCATTGATCACATAGATCACATCTATGGTCTCCGTGTTCTTGGCTACCCGGCGTATGGTATCAAGCACTTCGGTAACAGAATTCTCTTCGTAAACATATACATAATCGGGCGTCATCAACCTTCCGACACTGTTTTCGGGGTAACCCAGTAATTCCAGTGTAACTTTCCTTTCCTCAGGGTCAAGCCTTTTGATCAGGTCCCTAACAATGCTGGTCGGTAATTCTTCCAGAAAGGCAACACGGTCATCGGCAGGCAGTTCATTCAGCAATTCAGTTGCCTTAAATGCCGGCAGGTCCTTGATGATCCTTTTCTGCGTGTTTGTTTCCATTATCTTGAACACCCCGGCAGCCCGGTGAATGGACAGGTGCGCAATGATCTGGCTCTCATATTCCTCGTTTTCATCAATGAGTTCTGCCACATCACTAATGTTCTGATCATTCAGGAACTCCTGTATCATCAGTTTGTCATCCGCGACAATGAGTTCCTCAAATTGCTGCTGTATTGATATTTGCTGCAGATCCGTCGACATCGGCGCTTTGTTAGTATTTTAGCATGCGTTTAAGATCAGTAACGCAATTTAAATCATTTATGTATTCGGGGTATAGTATGATCAAACCTTATTTATTTATCGGGGCATCGGATAAAAAGGGCAGAGGGATATTTACGCGGGAACGTATTCCTGCCAGGACAATTGTAGAGATCGCCCCTGTGATTGTGATGGAAAAGAGCGATCGGCAGCACCTGGACAGAACTCTCCTGCACGACTATATTTTTGAATGGGGAAAAGCAAAAGACCAGTGTTGTATGGCATTGGGGATGATTGCCATGTACAACCATAGCTGTGCCAGTAATTGCGAATATTTCATGGATTTTGAAGAAGGCAGTATGCTCATTAAAACGGTGCGGGTCATAAAAAAAGAGGAGGAACTGACTATTAATTACAATGGTGACTGGAATGATGGAAAAAAAGTCTGGTTTGATGTACTTTAGTCCTGGAAATCCATTCAGGGTTTCTTTTTTTAATAAATTTTCTATATGAAAGATTTTTTCAGCAATGAATATGTACAGATTATTCTAAAATGTATCGCCATTTATTTTTTCGTGATTATAGCGATACGCATTTTCGGGAAAAAGGAGCTGGCTCAGATTTCTGTGGTTGACCTGGTCTTCATTTTACTGATCAGCAATTCGGTCCAGAATGCCATGGTGGGCAATAATTCAACTTTGCTGGGAGGACTAGTTGCTGCTGCCTCGCTCTTCGTGGTGAATTATATTCTTAAATGGGTACTGTACCGCAATAAGAAAGTGAGTGAATTACTGCAGGGAAAGTCCATTATGCTGATTTACAAGGGTGAGCTGCAGGAGCATAATCTTCGGTCAACTGAGATCACATATGATGAAGTGATGGCTGCTATTCGTGAACATGGTGTAGATGATATCAGCGAGGTGAATCTTGCCATATTGGAAGTGGATGGTAATATCAGTGTGGTATCAGATGATTTTAAGAAAAAAAGCAATCATCCTGTTGGCACTATGGGCCGCCGCCGGAAACATAAGTTCCGGGGCAGGATAAATTGATGCCTGTTTCCCCAAAAGCATGAACAGCGGATTACTGGATTGTTATTTACGAATGTGTAATGCGGAATGTATCACTTGCAATAGCCCGTTACTGAATGTATCATCCATCAGTTGCCAGAACATGATCCCGTTCAGGTTTTTTTTAAATGCATATTTTGTTTTCCGGTAAACGGAAAGGCTGTCATCGAATGTAGCGAAAAGTAACCGTCCGGGATTGAATGCATATGCAGCTTTGGCTCTGGCATCCTGATAAATGGTATATCCAT
>JANYAL010000373.1 GCA_025361325.1 Bacteroidota bacterium | reverse complement strand
ATATGGAACAATTGATCACATCCGGGTAACTGCTGAACTGTTTTGGCTTGGAACTGACCTGGGAAAAACCGGGTGTTGAAGTCAGGAATACCATCAACATCATTGCATAGGGGGCAAGGTGTTTCATAGTGATTTGGATTTGGTTTCAGGGAATTGCGGTGAGGAATTCCGAGATATTAAACGTATCTCTGCCCGCCTTATTATGCAAAAAATAAAAAAAAGTTAAAAAAGCAAGGGCTTTAAGCTAATCTGGGTTTTAAAACTGCCCCGTGCTCAGAAGTACCAAAGTGCAGGCTTCCTGGGCTATGATGCCTTTGGAACTTGCGAGGTGGGCCAATTCTTCGTTCTCGGCGCCCGGATTGAAGATAATGCGCCGGGGATGCAGGGAAAGGATATAATTATAATACGGTTTCTGGTTCTCCGGATTCAGATAAAGGGTGACCGTATCGATATCAGGATAGGACTTTTGCTCTGTCTCAATGGTCACATCCCCTATCAAACCCCCTTTTTTTCCAAGGGCGATTACCGGGTAACCATGGACACGCAGCCTGATAACAGCCAGATTGCTGTAACGTGCAGGGTTCCCGGATGCCCCCAGTACCAATGTTCGTTTTGTCTGCATATCAGTCAAGGAATCTAGCTGTTATCTCGGGGTAGGGCACCATGCACTGCTCTCGCTTTCCAAACCATTTGTAGCGGTTCCCCGCGATCCAGTTATATATGCCATCCCGGATGAAACGGGGAACTATTATAAAACCGTAACAAAGCGGCCATATGGCATTCAAATGCCGGCAGACCTTCAGGGCAGCCGTAGACCTCGTATACACTTTTCCCGATTCTAGGAATATAAAAGACTGCATTTCTTTCCATGTTAAACCTGATTGTAGCAGTAATTGCTGACCAGTTTCCGACTGCAGTGCCGCATATCGTATCAATTTATTCTTATCCCGTTTAATGATAAAATGCACAACACCGTTACATAAGTTACATACACCGTCAAATAATATGATAGGCTCAGTATTCATCATTTAAAGAACTTCAGCAAAGTACCCAGGAACCAGCTCTCATCGGCCCTGATCATCTTATCAAGCATCTTGTCGGCCTGACCGCCGAATTTTCTGATCCCACTCACCGTATCTACTAATTGTTTCACCTTCGGGTCTTTCCTGTCCCCGTCTATATTCTCCAGCTGCCCCAGCAATTTGAGCATAGGATCCAGCTCCCTTTTCTTTCTTTCTTTGATGATTTGCGTGGCGACTTTCCAGATGTCCTTTTCTGCACTGAAGAATTCCTTGCGCTCGCCGGGTATCAGTACCCTGTCCACCAGTCCCCAATCAACCAGTTCACGGGTGTTCATATTCACATTGCCGCGGCTGATGTCGAGTTCCTCCATGATGTCTTCCTGTGACAGTGGATCGGGACTGATCATCAGCAATGCATGGATCTGCGCCATAGTACGGTTGATGCCCCAGTAGGTGCCAAAGGCGCCCCAGCTACTGATGAATTGTGCTTTTGCTTCTATAAGTCGCATGTACCGGGTTTTACCCCGTAAAGGTAGGTTATTTATTAAATTTTCAATATTTATTGAAAGATTTTACTTAGCCCAAGGAGACCAGGCTCATTGTACCCTACATCAAAGACATCATAATAACATATTCACCGGATTCTCCAGGTACTTCTTCAGCGTTTGCAGGAAGGCGGCCCCTACTGCTCCGTCCACTGTACGGTGATCGCAGCTCATGGTCAGTTTCATCACGTTGCTTACCCCAAAGCCTTCTCCTTTCTTCACCACCACTTCTTTGATCCTTCCAACTGCCAGTATAGCGCTGTCGGGTGGATTTATTATAGCCGTGAATTCCTCGATATCCATCATGCCCAGGTTAGAAATGGTAAACGTATTACCGCTGAATTCAACGGGCTGCAGTTTCTTATCCCTGGCTTTGCTGTATAATTCCCTGGCCTCCGCAGCGATCTGTGCCAGTGACTTCTGGTCGGCAAAACGGATCACAGGAACGATCAGACCATCCGGTGTGGCTACTGCACTGCCAATGTGGATATGATGATTCTGACGGATGAAATCACCCCCGTCCGTATCAGAACGGGCAGACATCCAACTGCTGTTCACGGCAGCATGCTGGCGCAGCGATAAGGCCACCGCCTTGATGATAAAGTCGTTGAAAGAGATCTTAACCGGGCTCAGTTCATTCAGCTGGTTACGTACACCCATGGCATTGTCCATGATGATCTCCATAGTGAGGTAAAAATGAGGGGCCCCAAATTTACTTTCCGTTAAACGCCGGGCAATGGTCTTGCGCATCTGGGTAAGCGGAATATCGGTATATCCCTCTTTGCCGCTGGCAACAAAGGCAGGTGCTGCCGCATTGGTGGCAGTAACCACAGGCTGTGCAATAGCAGGCGGGGTGTAGTTATCAATATCTTTTTTTATAACCCTGCCGCCATCCCCGCTACCGCTCACTTTGCTGATATCGATCCCTTTATCGGCAGCTAGTTTTTTAGCAAGAGGGGAGGCTATTATTCTCCCGTTTGTTTCATTACTTAAAGCTTCTGTTAACACGACGGGAGCTTCGGATTTTTGGTTGGTGGTTTGTGGTTGGCTCTCTGCAGACGGAGATGCCGTTTCTGTTGAAGTTGCAGCACTCATTCCTGCCTGCTCTGCTGCCACATACGCTTTTACATCAGTCCCAGCTTTACCAACAATGGCAATGATCTCATTGATCTTAGCAGCTTTACCGGCCTCTACACCAATATATAACAAAGTACCTTCCTCATAACCAACTACTTCCATGGTGGCCTTATCAGTCTCCACGTCGGCAAGCACATCATCGCTTTTGACCATATCCCCAATTTTCTTGTTCCAGGAAATGATCTTCCCTTCGGTCATGGTATCGCTCAACAGGGGCATGCGGATCTCTTTGGCACCCTCTGGAAGTTTAACTTTCCCGGAAGGGATCGATATCGGAGACTTGATATGATCTGAATCCGGTTTGTGGCTTGTAGTTTGTAGTTGGGTAGCAGCATTTATTTCACCGCCACCTGCTAAGCCAAGGGCCGATCTGTAATCTTCCCCTTCCTTTCCGATTACAGCCAATATACCTTCTACCTGCACCGACTTCCCTTTTTCAACGCCCAGGTATAGCAGTGTTCCTTCATTATAGCTTTCGAGTTCCATGGTGGCCTTATCGGTCTCTACTTCAGCCAGCAGGTCGCCCGGCTTCACTTTATCCCCTACTTTTTTATGCCATTCCACGATCACCCCTTCTGTCATGGTATCGCTCATCCTCGGCATGCGGATCACTTCTGCCATAAATAATTGTTTCTCTTTTATTAAATGATGTTCAAAATTAATGTAAATCGGGGAAATCTGTCCTTTAACAGTCAATAATCAAGTTCAAGCCGCAGGCGGTCCTTTAATTCCTTCACCAGGGGATATGCTTCTATCATCTTCAGGTATTGTTCCCGGGTATTGAGGTGCTTTTTTGACTCGGGTTCTTCCTTTTCCGCAGCCGCTATGACAACCGTATAGGAAAGCTGCTTGTTGCAGAAATGGTTCTGCAGATGTTCTACCAGTGCCGCCCGCTCCTGTTCGATGAATTTCTGCTGTATATTATTCTCCGTCATGATCTCAATGGTATTATTGTCGATCACGCGCAATATTGCTATCTTGAAATTGGTAACTGCAGAATGGTTCTTCCTTTCCACCAGCTTTTCGATGAATGCACCCCAGGAAATATAGAGTTCCTCTTCCGTGAGTTCTTTCACTTCCACTTCATTCCTGTTCTGGGCTGAGAGTTTCTGACGTAGTTTGACCAGGGAACCAAGCGAAGTTTTTTCTGTTCCGGGTTCTTTGGTTTGTCCATGGGATACTGCAGGTAGTATGGAATCAGAGGCTTTGGATTTGTACTTAGTGGTTTGTGGTTGGGTTACACCCGACTCTTCCAAACGGGTATTTTCAATAATAAGTTTTGCACCGTCAGGTATTTCCCCGGATTGCTTTTGTTGCAAAGACTGTTTTCGCTCCTTTACCCGGATGACCGGGACAGAACGGAAGGCAACGGGACGGGCAGATTCAACCTGGTTTTTTTTACTGACCACACCCTCCTGTTCCACCAGCTCTATGGCCTGCTGCAGGTAACATAATTTAATGATGGCCAGTTCCACATGCAGGCGTTTGTTCCTGGCTTGTTTGTAACTGATAGCCGATTCATTCAATACATTCAGCGCTGCGATGATCCATCCGGTGGAGATACGCTGTGCGGCCTCCAGGTATTTCTGCTTGAAATCCTCCGCAACTTCCAACAGCAAGGCGGCACGGGCATCTTTGCTTACCAGGAGGTTTCGCATACATTCCGCGTATCCCTCCAGCAATGTATCGCCTTCAAAACCTTTTTGGTATATTTCGTCGAACAGGAGCAGTGCGTCTGCCAGCTGCTGTTGCTGCATATGGTTCAGCAACCGGAAATAATATTCCTCATCCAGTATATTCAGGTGCTCCAGGGTGCTGGAATAACTGAGGTTGCCGTTGGTGAAACTTACAATCTTGTCGAGTATACTTAGTGCATCCCTTAAACAGCCCTCGCTTTTCTGGGCGATTATGTGCAGTGCTGCCTTGTCGGCCCTGATCCCTTCCTTTTCACAGATCTCCAGCAAATGTTGCACAGTATCACCTATCGTTATCCTTTTGAAGTCAAATATCTGGCAACGACTGAGGATAGTGGGCAGGATCTTATGTTTTTCCGTAGTGGCCAGTATAAAAATAGCATAAGGAGGGGGTTCTTCAAGTGTCTTCAGAAAAGCATTGAAGGCGCTTGAACTCAGCATGTGCACCTCGTCTACGATGTACACTTTGTATTTGCCTGCCTGCGGGGCAAATCGCACCTGCTCCACCAGTGAACGGATATCATCTACCGAATTATTGCTCGCGGCATCCAGTTCATGTATGTTCAGGGAAGTACCGGCATCAAAAGACATGCAGGAGGCACAGGTATTGCAGGCCTCGCCGTCGGGGGTACGATTCTCGCAGTTGATGGTCTTGGCCAGTATACGCGCGCAGGTGGTCTTGCCCACACCCCTGGGACCGCAGAACAGAAAAGCATGGGCCAACTGGTTATTTTTGATGGCGTTCTTTAAGGTTGTAGTTATATGCGACTGCCCTACAACCGTTGAAAAATTCTGTGGCCGGTACTTTCTGGCTGAGACTATGAACTTATCCATGAAAAATCGTGAATGGTAAATGGTGAATGGTGAATGAACAAAGGACTGATGGCTTGAAGCCGATCCTTAAACAAATTTACTTGTAATATCCCAAAGTGAAGATCACAATTTATTCAAGTATAGGGTGACGCTTGAATTCCTTAGTACGGTCGAACAGGTAGCGGTAGGTGACCAGGTTTCGGGTACGGAAGACTTCTCCCAGGCCCTCGGCGATATTGAGCATGCGGGGATTGAAATCTCCGATCCACTGCATCTCGTATTCAGTATAGGAAACAGACGGGGTTTGTACCAGTTTGGCGGTCTCCACTACAATGAAGGCGTCCACACCCCTGCTCTGGAATTCCGGTACGATACCGAATACCAGTCCGCAGAATTTCTTATTGGGTTTAAACTTCTTAACCCAAAGGAATTTCAGTTTTTGAAGCAGTCCGAATTTACCATGCAAGTGTTTGAACCACTGGTTCAGATCAGGGATATTGATAAAGATGGCAATAGGATCCTCCTTATAGTAAGCGAACCACAGGATCCGTTCATCCATCACAGGCTTCATCTTCTTGAACATGATCATGACCTGTTCCTTCGACAGTTGTTTCAAGCCCCCATGTCCCGCCCAGGCCTTATTGTATACAATAGTGAAATCTTCGGCATATTTGGCAAGCTGGTCTTTCCTGATATGCCTGGCACTGAATCCAGGGTCATTCGCTACCGCGGCATGACGGTCGAACAGTTTCTGTTTCAAAGTAGACTTGGGATGCATGCCCAGGCATACCTGGTTAAAAAAGAGCCTGAACCCATAATCCTCGAAAAGCGTAACATAATAAGGCGGATTATAGTTCATGCAGTACAGGGGCTCTTCAAATCCCTTCGTCACCAGACCCCACCATCTATCGCGTTCCCCGAAATTGATAGGACCGTCCATGGCCTCCATACCTTTGCTGATCAGCCAGTGCCGGGCATTGTCCAGCAAAAGGTCGGCTGCCTGCTGGTCGTTGACGCATTCAAAGAAGCCAATGCCGCCCACCGGTACATCGTCGCCCTTGTTCTTGTATTTCTTATTGGTGAAAGCAGCTATCCGCCCGATCAGTTTATCCGAATCGTCGATCAATATCCAGCGGATGATATCACCCGAACGGAAAGCCTTGTTCTTCGTTTTATCAAAGACTTCGTTGATGTCTTTGTCCAGCGGCCTTATCCATTTGGGGTCATGGGCATACAATTCTACGGCAACCCGGATGAACTGTTTGGCTGTATTGGCATCAGTGACGGTTATAATCTGCATGATCATTTTAAATGGTAAAAGTAGGGCATTACAGGCAATGAATACAGTGCACCAGCTGAGCGTACTACTCCTGGTGATCTCTATTTTTTATCCTGTCCGCAGCATATTCCCGTTTTCCCGTAGCTGGTATCAGATCTCCCACTTTACCCAATCCGTAGCGGGGCATATTATTGTAGATACATTCATAATCCCCTGCCTTCACCTTGTACGTCTCATGCCAGATACCCACAGCCCCGTTACTCCTGATCCTGGTGTTAAAGGATTTCCATGCCGGATAATGCAAGGAATCCCGGTCTTTTGCGTAGGCTTCCAGATGTTCGAAAGAACGCCAGTATTGTACGATGACGGGAGGAATACCACCATATAACTGAAAACCAAGGAAACCACTTTCCGGCTTTGCCGAAAGTTCTTTGAGCATATTAGGCATGGCCCGGGCAACAGGTATCCATTTACCAAATTTAAAGAACCGGTTAATCCGCATCCCGATCAGGAATACTACAAAATCCCCTTCCAGCGTGGCGGTCATGCGTTGGTTGATCATCTTTATCATGATGATAGTTTTATATATTGATTAATGTTGCCTTTACTTTTCATTACTTATAAGCGTTATTTCGTCCGAACCTGAAATTCCTGGTTGCTGAAAGGCTGCATATCCGGGATCTTCACCACGTTAAACTCGAACTGTACGGCCTGGTGGCAGGAATTGCAGGTATTGGTCAGTAATACATAGTTGTTCCGGAAACGCACAGGGTCCTTTTGAAGGATGGCAGCATTGATACTATCCAAAGCAGGATTGATCATACTGATACGTTGCGATTCCTCCCGTTCCTGCTCGTATTTAAGGATATTGCCGAAGGCCTCCATCATTTCATGAACTTCAAAGTTGCAGAGCTTCCAGTTCTGTGCCTGCCCGGCAAACCATAGTTTGGTATGATGGGTTTGTATACTGCTCATAAATTCGCCGAAACCGGGTTTATAGGCATCGGCAAGCTTCTTATCTAGTTTGTCTATCCTATCCTGGAGTTGCTGTTCATTTTTGGTGGATGTATTGCAGCCTAGAAGAAAACTGACAAGGATAAAAGGAATGATCTTATGCATGAAAAAAATTAATTATTCTGAGCGTTATTCTGTAAACTGGTCAGACGCCCCTTCTGACCATGTAAATCATTCCTGATCTGTTGATCATTTTTCTTATAAAATTCCCATTGCCTCCTGAAATTCCTGATACCGTAACTGCCATACAGAACCCAATGGTAAAGAGGCCGAATTTCAACAAGGCGCAGTTTCCATTTGTCCCTGGTATCCAAAAATGATATAGGATAGGAAAATGAAATTAAAAATAGAGAACCATTGAGGAGGACCGCCCTTCTGTTAGCAGAAAAACAGTACATGCCATTACGCTTATACCCGGGTTTTTGGTAATAAGAACCGGGTCAACTATAATGTCTGCTTTTCTCAATCCTGCTTATGCGCCTCCATATCAATCTCAATCAATTGCCCGGTTAGTGCCAGACCCTTCACTTCCAGCCAGGTGCCCGTGGGAAATTGCTTCTTATAGATTGAGTTGCGATAGGAAGATGCTTTGATGAAATCGGCCATATTGGTGGTATACACGTTCTCGGCGATCACGTCATCAAAGGTGCAGTTATAGTGTTTCAGGATCTTCTCCAGATCGGCGTAGCAGTTCTTCATCTGCTGGTCCATACTGCCCGGTGCAATGAGGTTACCCGCCGAATCCATGCTCACGGCACCGGATATCTTGATATGATCGCCGATTTTCACTGCATGCGAATAGCCATATTCCTTCTCCACCCTGGGACGCAGGTTGAAATAGTCAGGTGTTTCTTTCTTTTCTTCGGATTCCTTTTTTTCTTCTTTGTCCGAACCCTTGCAACCCTGGATGCATGATACCATAAAGACCCCGAAAGCCAGTACTAACAGTTGTTTTGTGATTTTTCTTGATTCTATCATGATGTTTGATTATGATTGTCTGAATAGAAATGTTACCTTAAATATAGCTCATTACCAAACAAGATAAAACAAGGAAAAAGAATTAGCAATAAGAAAATGAGGGCAGTTACCCTATGCACGCTTAAGTGGCAACATAACCAGCGTTAGCGTGAAGTCAGCATTCATAAAGCACGCCCATTACCCTAAACACATAGCCAGTTTAACCCACTTTTTATTTCTTATTCCTGCTTCCTTATTTTTTCTCACAATAAAATAAATTTAATCCGCAGCATCGAAACGCACCATTACCGGCACATGGTCGCTGTAGGGCTGCCAGGCATGGTGCCTGCCTATCGTTACCTTCCTGAGCATCCCGGCCATATTGGAGGAAACAAAGCAGTAGTCGAGGTGATATGGCTTATCCTTATGCCGGTACAGGTAGAAAGTAGGATGCTTCTCGCTTCCCTGTTGCTGTTTATGGTAAAGATGATACGTGCTGTGTATGCCTTTCTCTTCCAGCAGCTTCACCACGCTGGAATGATTGCTCACCCGGTACTTCCTGTCCCAGATGGTATTGCTGTTAAGGTCACCCATTAGCATAGTAGGACCGTTCAGCAGATCATGGTAATGATGCAGGGCCTTCCATACCTGTTCCACATACTGCCCGTCCGGGTCAGTTGGGTTATAGGCCCAGGCAGCGATTAAAGTGAAGTCGATATCGCCGCCCGTTACGGCAATGGGAACGATGGTACGAATAGTGGGATCATAACAATCGAGCTGGCGAAGTGTATAGTTGCCATAGGAAAAGATGCCCAGTCCCTTGTTGGGATTGTTGCCATACCAGAGCATATTTGCAGGTTTTCGTGTACCGGCAGGAAACTTCAATCTGTCCGGGTGTTCGCATTCAGGTATCACCAGGATGTCGGGCCGGTGCTTGAGGATGAGACCAAGCTTTTTCCGGAAAGCCATATTACAGTTCCAGGTGATCACTATCATGGTTGGACGCATTTTTTCTACGCAGCAAGGCCTTTTTAACAGGACCTGGTGTATCATACATTTCTCCTGCACCCAATGTTCTCCCTGAAAATGAATTATAGCGGACCTGCCGGTTTGGGAGATAGTGCTATCAAAAGTTCGGTCTCAAGGTTTGTCTCATCGGTGGTCCAGTGCCCGTATATTTCAATATAAGGCAGCCGGGTTTCATAACCTTTAGTGCTTAATTCATTCCGCATAAGCAGCCCAGCCTGTTTGAGCAGGTTGTATGAGCCAATATGTTTAAAATAGGCATATGTATGTAACGTTATGATCTTATGCTCCAGGCCAATTTCAGGTGCAGGACTACCAGTTAGTTCCACACCCGCAAATACTGATTTGTCTTTATCGTACACCCAGATATTCTTTCCCTTATTCTCCAACACATTTGCTTTTACGGCATCCCACATCCTTCCGGATAACCGGAATGCAGTGCCTGAATAGTCATTGTTAACAGCTGTAGCGCCGTATCCATATATTCCGATACTGAAAATATCATTAATTATTTCTAGGTCCAAACTCATACTGATGATATAAAAGTTGAGCAGGTTTGCACCGTATGCTTTGGATGAACTATGCTGTAACAGTATTGCCTCCCCGCTCCAAAATTAAGGAAACTGCTTATTTAAGAACACCCCCCGGACTATGAGCCATGGGAACTGGCTATATTTCAATATTAACCAGACTAATTATTTATAATAAGTTAGATGTGTGAATATGGATACCTCCTTGGCTGGAACCCAAACCGGGTAATCACTCAGTCTGATGAGCAGTCTTTTAGTAAATAATTGGAACACCTGGAAAAGTGGAAAATCTGCGTATAAATTTAAATTTTTATGCGTTTTCTCATTATCATTTCACCAATTTAAAAGAAAAATAATTTTGTTTATAACTGTTTGTAAACCTTTGTCTTAGAAAATATCCCCTCTTTTCTATATAACTAAAACCCTTACCCAGCAAGACTTTCCTCCCACCCTTCCCACATCGGTCCCACATCGTTCCCACATGGGGCCACATAAAATGTGGTGGAATATGGGTAAATTGTGGTATGGATCTGGTATGAATAAAAGAGTGTTTCGTACCGGTCCGTTTTATCAACAACATTAATAATTTTTTAAATGATTTATATACATGGCACGCATAACAAAAAAGGGCATCACCGGAGCCATCGGCTCCCTGGTATTCTATTCCGTGAACGGGAAGAATTACGTGATGTCGAAACGAAAGAAAGAACAACAAAAAAGAAGAAGGGGCAAAACAATTGACCCCCGAAATGAACAGTTTGGAATTGTAAGCACTTATGGTTCCCGGATGCTGGGACTGCTGAGAGAA
Source organism: Bacteroidota bacterium (assembly GCA_025361325.1). Lineage (GTDB taxonomy): Bacteria > Bacteroidota > Bacteroidia > Chitinophagales > Chitinophagaceae > Ferruginibacter. The sequence goes on along the minus strand of JANYAL010000373.1, from coordinate 1,024 downwards.
CATTTCATGTTCCATACCGGGCGCGATACCTACAACCGCTTCCGCGGCTGGTTAAAACAGGCCTATACGGCGCGCTGGTCCGACCCCGTTTGGGAAATTTCAAACGATAGCGGCACCTGCACGCTCTCCGGCGAGTCCGACCTCCGCGATCACCTGCGGCTGCCGGTATCGGTGCTGGACATGGGCGGTTCGGCTATCAAGGTGAGCATCCCAACCATTAACCCGGCACGGCACCTCAGGATGCCGGCACACTCCACACTGGTAAGGATCAAGGCGCTGGGGGTAAGTTCTGCCTTCCGGCCAAGACCTATCGGGTATGCCATAGAGGCGCAGGAATACAGTTTCGATCCAAATCAAGATACCATACCGGCCCATGAATTCTACCTGCCACTCCAGGCAGAGCCGGGCGATATAGCCGTTGTGGCACTGGCGCTGGAATTCAAACTGGCCGGGAGCGATATGTACATAACGGATCCAAAATGGCTGCCGGCAGGGATTGTGGCTGTAGGGCGGTTGAGGGGGTGAGAAAGGGCAGTGGACAGTTAGATTTTAAGAGGATTACAATAAAAAAAACCGGTAGAATAATCTTTACCGGTTTTTTATATATACCCAGTTCAAGTGTTTACTCCTCAATTCGCCTTCACCACCTCATACCATATCTCCCCGTTCTCCTGTTCTACAGGCCTGTAGAGGGCGCCATCAACAGAATAGAGTGTCTCGCCATCCAGGTCAACGGACTGGTACCCGTCGGGCAGACTTTCCACTACGGCTCCTACCGGTGGTGATACCACGTAGTATCCGTTATCGCGCTGGTCGTAGAAGGTACCATTATAATAATAGTACGGGTAGCCGCCTGCATAGATCCTTCGGTATCCGTAGGGTAGTGTGTTCAGGTAAATGCCAATCGGAGGTGCACATACGGTGAACATGTTGTTATAGGGGCGGTAGAAGACGCCATCCCAATAACGGTATCCAAAGCCCCCGAAGTTCAGGCTTAGATAAGTGGATGGTAAGCCAAAGAAAA
>JANYAL010000356.1 GCA_025361325.1 Bacteroidota bacterium | reverse complement strand
CAACTGACCGATCCGGCGCTGCGGCATCCACAGGCCCTTATTGTTTGTCCTACGCGTGAACTCTGTTTGCAGATCACTAATGACTTAGATACCTATAAGAAACACAGCCGGGGTATTTTCACGGAAGCCGTATATGGCGGGGCATCCATCATGATGCAAATCCGAAACCTGAAAAAAGGGGTACAGATCGTAGTAGCTACACCCGGAAGGCTGATAGACCTCATCGAAAGAAAGGCTATAGACCTGCAGAAAGTGAAATACGTGGTACTGGATGAAGCCGATGAGATGCTGAACATGGGTTTCCGCGATGATATCGACTTCGTGCTGAAAAACACCATCAACCGCGAAAGCACCTGGCTTTTCAGCGCCACGATGCCGCCTGAGGTAAGGGCCATCTCCCGCAACTACATGGAGAATCCAAAGGAGGTTACTGTGGGTAAGAAGAACAGCGGTAATGTGAATATCGATCACCAGTATTTTGTAGCGCCTGCACAGCACCGCTATGAAACATTAAAAAGACTTATCGATTTCAACCCGGGCATGTACGGCATTATCTTCACACGTACCAAGGCCGATGCCCAGGAGATATCGGAAAGACTGGCCAAGGCAGGGTATGATATTGAAGCGTTACACGGCGATCTTACCCAGCAACAAAGGGATAAAGTGATGGGCCGGTTTCGCAGCAAAAGCCTGCAGTTGCTGATTGCTACCGATGTTGCGGCCAGGGGCATAGATGTGGAAGGTATTACGCATGTTATCAATTTTGAACTGCCAGACGATATGGAAGTATATACCCACCGCAGTGGCCGTACCGGGCGTGCGGGCAAGACCGGAATCTGCATCTCCATTTGCCACAGCAAAGAAACCTACAAGATCAAATCGCTGGAGCGGATGATCAATGCCTCCTTTCACAAAATGGATATTCCTTCGGGCAAAGAAGTATGTCGCAAGCAGTTCTTTCACTTCATGGACAAACTCATGGAAGCTGATATGAGCCATGGTGATTACGAGACCTACCTGCCCGACCTGGTGAAGAAATTTGAAGGCATCAGCAAGGAGGAAGTGCTGCAACGCGTGGCCGCACTGGAGTTTGACCATTTCCTGAAATATTATGATAATGCGGAAGACCTCAACCGGGTGGATACCCGCGGAGGCAGCAGGCCGGTGACTCGGGAATTCCAGACCGGAAGCAGGCAGGAACGAAGTTATAACAAACGCGACAGCGGGTATACCAGGCTGTTTGTTAACCTGGGCACAAAGGACGGCTTTTACAAAGCCAGTTTCCTGCAGTTCATACTTGACGAGAGCAACCTGAAAAAAGAAGTGTTGGGTAAGATAGACATGCGGGACATGAACAGTTGGATCGAGATCGATGCCGCAGAGGCGGGCAGGATGATCAGCGCCATTGACGGCAAACGCTACAACAACCGCACCATACGCATGAATGAGGCTGACGGTGGATTCAAACGTCCCAGTGATGAAGGAAGGAAACGTATCTATGTTTCAAAGGAAAAAAGAAGTTTTCGGTAGGTAATACAAGTAAAATACATTTAAAAAAGGTCGTCCAATTTTATAAGTTGGACGACTTTTTTTTTGGATATTAAACAACCCCTTCAGGCAGGATTATGCAGCCGGGAAATAAAAGTTTAGAAATCTTCTTTTTTATGATTAATCCACAGTAAATCCATACCAAACCCACATCAAATCCACTAATTTTGTGGTAAAGTGTGGGTTTACTGTGGGTTTGGTGTGGATTAAGTGTTATTTAGCCAACTATTTCTACTACTGATATTACTTCAAAACATATGCTCTTTTCGTGTAAATTGATTTCAGTTCGGGGTATACTGTAAAGGATAAAAAAGAAAGGGATACGATAAAAATGGAGAAAAAAAGGAAAAAAAGGACAATTAACGGGTATCAGGGGCAGACAGGCAGATGTGCTGATGAAGAATTTCTTTTTATACCTGGGCTCTATTCACTATTGACGACCCCCGTTTTACATACTAAACCAGTTCAATCACGGTGATCTCCGGCAATATCCCAACCCTGCCAGGATACCCGATGAAACCAAACCCCGGATTTACGTAGAGTTTTTGTTTACCCGTCTCATAGAGCCCGTCCCATTGTTTATACATATACTGTACAGGACTCCATTTGATACCGGCTATTTCTACCCCGAACTGCATACCATGGGTGTGACCGCTCAATACCAGGTCTATATCAGGATATTTTGTCTTCACTTCTGCATCCCAGTGGCTGGGGTCATGACTCATCAGGATCTTAAAAGGGTATTTTTCCGTTCCCGGGTGGGCCAGGTCCATACGACCATGTTTTGGGAACCTGGCTTTGGCACTCCAGTTCTCGATACCCAACAATGCGATCTGCGCACCGTTCTTTTCCAGCACCACATGCTCATTCATCAGCAAACGCCAGCCCATTTCGGCATGGATCACTTTCAGGTGTTCCAGGTTCCGGACTTTAGCTTCGTTGTTGGGCCATCGGGCATAATCACCATAATCATGATTACCAAGCGTGCTATACACCCCCATAGGTGCTTTTAAACGATTGAAAACATCCATATATTCCACCATCTCAGCCGACCGGTCGTTCACCAGGTCGCCTGTGAACAGAATGATATCAGCTTTTTCATCTAAAATCTTTTGAACCCCTTTCAGCACAGCTGGCTTATCAGTAAAGCTGCCGCTGTGGATATCGCTGATATGTATGATCCTTAACCCCCTGAAGGCAGCGGGCAGGTTATCAAAAGCCAGTTTTACCCGTTTTACCTGGTAATTATATTTGTTGCTGAATCCATAGAGTAAACTTCCGAATAAGGAGCTACCGGCAGCCAGTCCCAGCCAACTCAGGAACACAGAACGGCTGATACCCTCTCCGCTGGAGCGGCTTATATCGGTCTCTTTAATGAAAAATTTACTGGCTACCCATTGTATCACCCTGCACAGGTCGTCTATGATAAAGAATAGCACGGCAACCAGTTTGGCCAGGAAAAGGCCGATGAGTGTGGCGAATAAATAAGTACGGAACTGCCTGCCCATGAAATCGGGACCAGCGAAAACGAACAACAGCAAACTTATGATGGTCAGTAGGGTGAGCGTCCAGTAGATGGTATAGATCACCGTTCTTACTACCGGAGAGGCGCCCCTGCTGACGAGCCGGATGGCCTGGAACACATAAGTATCCAGCATCAGGATAACAGCACTGAATATAGCAACTCCAAGGGGTGTACGCATTTGATATTACAGGTTGGAGCCCGCACGGATGACACGGTCGGACGGGGTTGAAGTTTGAAGATTGTTAATCATAAAGCGAAAAGTACATAAATTTTATCCGGCAGGTTATGACTTGCGCCAGAAAAATTAAGCAGGTGTGGTCAGTTTACCATATACCCCACTCATCCATCTGATATACTCATCCAACTGGTGGCTCATGCTTCTGAGGGTATTGGCGTCTGTTATGCTTCCTTCCGGAGAAAGTAAGGTATCGACTGAAGATATAGGCAGCCGGTTAGGGTGCACTGTAATTTTCAGGTAGTTCAGGATATCGGCCAGGTGGTCCATACCCCGAAGATTACCCGCCCTGCCTGAAGCGACTCCGGTGAGCAGCGCTTTTTTGTAGAACCAGATCTCGTGCGACCTGCTTGTATCTAAAAGCATTTTCAATACGCCCGGAAAACTCCCGTTATATTCCGGTACTACAAAAATGAATTGTGTGGCAGGGATCAGGATCTCCTGCTCTATTTTCTCAAATGCACTATCCCGCTGCATAACATTTACACCCTGAAGAGAGAAAAAAAAGGTCTCCTGACCCTTTTCTTTCAGGATACGTTCGTATTCACGGGCTACTTTTTCGGTATTACTTCCAGGACGGTTCGTACCTGATATTATAGTAATCATATATTTGTTTGTTCTTTTTTAGTAACACTTTTTATAACAAGTAAGCGGCCTCTTTGTTCCCAATTCTATGCCGAATGGTTAAATTTGTCGCGATTTCAGGTATTAATTCTAATTTTTTAGTTGGTCATTATAATTTAAGAATTCAGGCACCTTCTAAACCAACTAAACATAGTAAAGAACCATTTTAATAATTCGATGGTTTCCAAACATATAGACGATTGAATAATAAATTTATTTTAATATGGTATTAAGTTTTTACGGCCGTTCCGCTTTCCGTACCAATGTCAGTGGTTTAAACTAAAATGGTAATTGCTGTACATTATGATACCTTTGGCTTTACCAGGATCGATCACCCGAATGGTTAATATACTATATAGTGCAAACGGGTTGGAATTAGAGATTTCTGTGATCGGTAAAACGATTCAGGTACATGTTTGTAGTTTGTGTATACCCGTTCAACCGGTATTAGAACCTCAAATTCCAAACCTCAAACCACAAACAATAAAATATGGCAAGAATAATAGGTGTTGCGAATCAAAAAGGCGGGGTTGGTAAGACCACTACCGCAATTAACCTGGCTGCGAGTTTTGCCGTACTTGAATACCGGACTTTGCTGGTGGATGCCGACCCTCAGGCCAACAGTACAACCGGTACCGGATTCGATTTGCATAATATCACCCAAAGCCTGTACGACTGCATGGTGAATGAATCGTCAGCAAAAGACGTGATTCTTAAAACCGAGATCCCTTTTCTGGACCTCCTTCCCTCCCACATTGACCTGGTTGGTGCCGAAATAGAGATGATCAATTATCCGAACCGAGAGTCTGTGCTCAAGAATATACTGGACCCGATTCGGGAAGACTATGATTTCATTGTGATTGACTGCTCACCTTCCCTCGGTCTTATCACTGTGAACGCCCTTACTGCCGCTGACAGCGTGGTGGTGCCGGTACAGACCGAGTTCTTTGCACTGGAAGGATTGGGAAAACTGCTGAATACCATCAAGATCGTACAGAACAGACTGAATCCGGAACTAAAGATTGAAGGTATCTTAATGACCATGTATGATGGGCGATTGCGTTTATGCAACCAGGTGGTAAGTGAAGTGCGCCGCCATTTTGAGGACATTGTCTTCAGCAGTATCATTCATCGCAATACCCGACTTAGCGAGGCACCTAGTTTCGGAAAACCGGTGATTCTGTATGATGCGGAAAGCAAAGGCTCAGTCAATTATCTGAACCTGGCCAAAGAGATACTGCAGAAGAACAATATGACGAGGATCAGGGAAGAGGACAGGATTATTGATTGATGTGCAGATTGTCAGATACATTTAAATAAACCCGGTACAAATAAAACGAATACAGCTATAAAATGAGAGAATTTGCAAATCTGCATATCCACTATGAGTACTCCCAATAAAAAAGACGCATTAGGAAAAGGCATCCGCAGCTTACTGCAGCATATAGACGCAGACCTGAAAAGTACGGCAGGCAATCTGAAACCCGAACTGGTGGAACAGACCACGGGCGTGTTGCGTATACCCCTGATCCAGGTTGAAGTTAATCCCAAACAGCCCCGTCGCGATTTCAATGAAAGCGCCTTGCTCGAACTGGCTGCATCCATTAAGCTGCATGATATCATTCAGCCACTGACCGTAACAAGGATGCCAAACGGCAATTTCAGGCTCATCGCCGGGGAACGGCGTCTCAGGGCTGCCAGGATTGCAGGTTTAAAGGACCTGCCTGTTTACGTACGCCAGGCCAATGACATCCAGTTGTTGGAGCTATCCCTGCTGGAGAACCTGCAGCGCGAGAATCTGAATGCCATTGAAATTGCCCTCAGTTACAAGCGCCTGATGGATGAGCTGGATTACACACAGGAACAGGTTGCGGAACGTATGGGCAAGGAAAGGAGCACTGTAGCCAATTATATCCGGCTATTGAAGCTGCCACCCGATATCCAGATAGCCGTCCGCAGCGGACTCATCAGTATGGGCCATGCCCGTGCTTTGATCAATGTGGGTGTTGTTGACAAACAACTATTGCTGTTCCATGAAATAAAGCGCAAGGGCTTGTCAGTTCGCCAGACCGAAGAACTGGTGCGGAAATTATATACTGCGGGCCAGCCTGTTACAGTAGCTGTTAAACAAACCCTGCCCCCTGCTATAAAAAAAATAGAGGATAATTTAGCCACGCATTTCAGTACCAGGGTAAAAATGCACTATAATAAAAAAGGAAGCGGGAGCATTCTATTTGAATATTATTCCAAAGAGGAACTTAATGCCCTGCTGGATAAACTGAATATCAAAGTAAGCTGATGCTCAAGTTCACCGCCCTATTTTTCACCCTCTTGCTTTTATGCTGCAACAGTATATGTGCTCAAAAGAATGTGCCGCTAAAACAGAAGCGGCAGCACATACATGCATTTGCCAGGATCGACACTTCTAAAAGATATGACCCCAGGATCGCTATAGTTCGATCAGCCATCTTGCCAGGTTGGGGACAGATTACCAATAAGAAATACTGGAAACTACCCTTAGTATACGGTGCATTGGGCATTACAGCAGGTATTTTTGTATATAATGTGAATCAGTACAATGTTGCGAGCAAAGCCTACACCAATGCCACAGACGGTGACCCTGCAAATGACTACCTGATCCCGGAACCTTATTATTCCGTCAGACAGTATCCAGACAGGATAAAGACCTTCAGGAACCAGGTTAGACAGAATGTTGATTATTCAGCTTTATTCTTTATCCTATTCTGGGGGCTAAATGTAGTGGATGCTGCTGTGGATGCACATTTGAAAACCTTTGATGTCGGTGATGACCTGAGCCTGCAGCTACGGGCCGGGTATAGTCCTTTCTCTAATACTACAGGAATAAGTCTGGTCATGCTGATCGGGAAAAGTTCGAATGTGAAATGAGTTCATTGGCATTTTGACTGGTAAAAAACAGTTGCACACATAAAATAATTAACTTCAATCTGAAATAATATACTTGAATTTAAAATGCCGCACAAATGAATATTGCATTGATCGGTTATGGTAAGATGGGAAAGGCCATTGAAGAAATAGCCCTGCAGCGAGGCCATGCTGTTCTTCTAAAGATCGATATAGATAATCAGGCTGCATTTACCTGTGAGCACCTCCAAACCTGTCAAGCAGCAATCGAGTAGAT
>JANYAL010000343.1 GCA_025361325.1 Bacteroidota bacterium | reverse complement strand
TCACTCTGGCCTGCTGCATCTTATAGGGGTCCACATTAATCTGGATCTCACGTTCCGGGGCACCCACAATGTCGGCCCGGGTGATTTCGGGAAGCTGTTCAAATTCATCCTGCAGCTTTTTGGCATATTCCTTCAGCTTCACCCCGTCGAAGTCGCCGCTCACATTCACAAACATGATGGGCATCTCACTGAAAGCGAATTCCTGGGCATTGGGCTGTTGGGTAAGGTCGTTAGGCAGGTCTGATTTTGCCTTATCGATGGCGTCCTTCACTTTCTGTTTGGCGATCTCAGTTTTTACATCTGTATCGAACTCCACCACAATAAGGCTGTAATCGGTTTGCGAAGTGCTGGTGATCTTCTTCACCTTGGCACCGCTGATACCCTTGAGTTGTTTTTCGATGGGACGCGTGACCAGGTTCTCGATATCATTCGGTGAATTACCCACATATACGGTGGTAACACTGATGGTGGGCACTACAATGTCGGGGAACTGTTCCTTGGGCATGGAATTGAATTTGATCAGTCCATATGCGGATATCAGTATCGCAATGATATAGATGGCAGTGCGGTTATTGATTGCCCAGCTGGTGGGCGCGAACTGCTTGAATTTTTCTTTTACTCCTTCGGTGAAATTCATATACAATATTTAGGACCCCTCCAATCCTCCCCAAAAGGGGAGGCTTATGAAGACGCTGTTTATTTGGATTTCATAATGAACTGCAATTAATTTTACGCTGCCCAGTCTCCCCTTGCTGGGGAGATCTAGCGGGGTATCTGTGTGCTCACGATCTGCCCTTCGTACAAATTCTGGTAACCATCCGTGACCAGTTGTTCACCGGCAGTTAATCCTCCCTTTATCTCCACATTATTACCATATACTTCTCCGATGATCACTGTTTTTCGTTTAGCGACGTTCTTGCCATTGCTAAGCTTATCCAAAACAAATACGTATTTGCCCGTTTCATCGCTTTCCACCACATTCACGGGTATCACGATGGCATTGGGAGCCGAATAATCGAGTATTCGTATTACAGCACTCTGGTTGGGTTTCAGCACGGGGTCATAAGGTATCCTGGCCTCGGCCATGAAGCCGCGTGTGGTGGCGTCGATAGACTGGCTGATCAGGGTGATGGTTTGCGTCATCTTCTTATTGGCATCCGGGATGGAGATCTCTACAGTAGAACCCTTGTGTATCCGCGACAGGTAATTCTCGGGGATATTTGAGACCACTTTCAGGCTGCTGGTATTCACGATCTTGATCTGGGGTCCGGTGGCGGTCATGCCCTGGAAGATCTCGCCCACCTTCACATTTACAATATCCGCGATGCCGTTTACATCACTGTACACATTAGATGCGTTCAGTTGCTCTACAGCCACTTTTACCTGTTCTTCGGATGATTTTAATTGATTGTCCAGGCTTTCTACATTTGTTTTGGCAGTAATAAGCTGTACTTCGGTGCCGATACCCTGGTCCCATAGATTCTTTTGGCGCTGGTAAATATTTTTGGCAAAGGATAATTGGGTCTTAATACCCTCCATTTGCTGTTTGGAAGCAACTATCTGCTGTCGGATGATGGCGTCGTCCAGCTTCAGGAGCAATTGTCCCTTTTTGACCATCTGCCCTTCCTGTACCAATACAGCTTTTACCTGTGCCGGGCCCATACGCGGGGAGATGTAAGAGATATTATCTGCATCCACTTTACCCTGCAGGTCTATATAATGCTGGAAGTTCTGGGTGGTGACCGGGGCCACGGCCACGAGCTTGATCTTTGAAGAAGCGTCGCCTGAGGTATCCATCCTGGACAGTTCTTCCTGAAGTTTACGGATGTCTTCCTCCGTTTTAGCCCGGGTGCTCTTCAGCTTTTCCAGTTCAGCCTTCTTGTCGTTGATGGCTGCATTATTATCCTTTGCACCGTTGCCGCAGGATGTTGCAATGAAGACAACCGTTGTCAAAAAGATCATTCTGATACTCGTTTGCATGTGGTGTTGGTTTATAATTTTCCAATTGCTTTTAAATAATCGATTCGGGCATTTATGGCGTCATAGAGCGAGCTGTAATAATTCGTTTGCGCCACTTTCAGTTCGGTCTCTGCGAAATAGATTTCCTGGTTGTTGCCCAGGCCCTGCTCATATTTCTTTTTGGTGGTGATGTAGACATTTTCGGCGAGTTCTATGTTCTTTTTCTGGTTATCCAAAGTGAGCAGTGCATTACGGATGTTGATCCTGGATTGCTGCACTTCATAATCGATGCTGGCCCGTACCTGTTCCATGGTGTTGCGGGTTTTTTGCAGATCGTATTTCGCTTCCTGGATATGTGCATTGCGGGCATTCCCGTCGAAAATAGGGATTGCGATCTTGAGTCCGATTAACGAAGTGGTGTACCATTCCCCCTTATTGAAAAAATTGAAGCTGGTCCTTTGCGCGTTCTTATTGTAATTGGCAAAGGCGGCCAGGGTGGGTATCTTGCTGAGCTGGTAACGCCTTACATTATATCCGCCGAGTTTTTCGCCGATGGTCAATACCTTCATTTCTGCACGGTTCTTGTAGTCATACGCTTCATCCAGGATACCCGATTTTAATTCCGATTCATTTAATGTGTCGGTGAGGACCAGTTCATCCCGTTGGGGCATGTTCATCAGGAATTTTAGTCCGGCATTTCCGGCGGCCAGGGAGTTCTGTACTTTTACCTTTTCGGTGCGGATATTGTTGAGCTGTACAGTAACTTTATCCACGTCTAGTTTTTCGGCAAATCCATTCTTGAAGATCTCTTTCGTATCATTCAGCAATTTCTCGAACCGGGTAATATTGGCATCCAGGGATGCGAGTTGCTTCTTTCCAATCACCAGCTGGTAATAGATCTTGTACACATTTGCTTTGATCTGTTCCTTGGTAACTTCCGCTACTTTGGTCTGGTAATCGACTACCACTTTCCGCGCGATCAGACCTACAAATACCTGTCCGTCAAATAAAAGCTGGTTGGCCTCGATCCCGGCCGTGGCATTATATTTGGTTCCGAATTGCAAGGCCTTGAAAGTACCGCTGGGTTGTCCGAAGAAATCACCGGGTATCAGGGAGGTGGGTATTTTCAGGTAATCGTTCAGGTTGATCGTGGAATTGATCTGTGGAAAGGCAGCTGAGGTGATCTGCCGGTTCTGCTGCCGCTGGATTTCTATATCCAGTAAGGCATTCCTGACCTGAACGGCATTCTTGTTGGCATACTCCACGCTTTGCTGTATGCTGAATGCGTTTTTCTGCTGGGCAAAATTATTCATCGTTGAAAGCATTGCCCCTATAAAAAAGGTACTACTTAGCCATGTTTTTTTCATTACGCTTGGTCTTTTGGGTTCTGTCCTGTTGGTATTTTAAGATAAGTTTATGCCCCTTTAGCGTGGCGATACCGAACAGGTAATGTTCAGTAAGCTGGGTTTCCACATCCACCAGGCGGTATTTGTTCTTGGGGAACACCTGTTGGTTGAAGGCCAGCATCATGCTTTCAAGCCTGGCTTTGATTACCACATCCATTTCAATATCATTACGAAACAGGTCTTCCTGTACACCCCTTTCAAAATTCTCCTTCAGTACCTGGTACAGGAAATCATACTTATGCTCCTGGAAAAGTCGGAATGCCCCGGGATGGAATTTTTCAAGGTCATACAGGATGGAGGGGTTCATGTTCTCGAACATATCCTGCATCATTTGCATGGCCAGGAAGATTTCGTGTACCGCATCTTTGGAAACGGACCTGTCGTTAATGCAGCACTGCTGGTTGAATTTGATAACATCCTCCACCACGGCGGCAACCAGTTCGTCCTTGTCGGCAAAATACTGGTAGATGGTCTTTTTGCTCATGCCTAAATGCGCGGCGATATCGTCCATGCTCACGCTGCGGATACCGTATTGCATTACCAGGTCGTGGGTGGTCAGTTTGATTCGGTCCTTATTGCTGTGATTCGCCATAATCGGGTGCAAAACTACAGAAACTTATTACGTTACCAAAGTTTCCATCCCTTTTTAGAACCATTCATAACATTAAATTCACAGGATACCCTTTCCGCAACCCGGTTCCCAATGAGTTATCTTTGCCCTGTCAAACCTTTTGCCATGAAAAAGAACTTCCACTTCAGAAAATTTTTACAGTACTTCCTGCAGGGCCTTTTAATATTGGGCCCGGTGGCCATTACGGCCTACTCCATATATTTTGTAGTGTCGAGCATTGACAACTGGATACCCCTGTTCACCTATATCGACAAGCAGGGCGTGGTGCGTGTGCACAATTACGGCATCGGCTTTGTGCTGATCATCGTGGTGCTGGTAGTACTTGGATATTTCAGTTCATTCTTCATCACCGGGCGGGTTGTTAGCTTCTTTGACCGACTGCTGGAAAGAACACCCGGCATCAAATACATTTATACCACAACCCGCGATTTCTTTGAGGCCTTCGCCGGGGCTAATAAGAAATTCACCATCAATGTACTGGCCAGTGTAGATGATACGGATATATGGCGGGTGGGCTTTCTTACACAGGAGGACATGGAAGATTTCGGATTAAAAGATCATGTGGCCGTGTACATCCCCATGGCCTATTCTGTGGCCGGCCATGTATTCATAGTACCCACATCACGAATTCGCCGTATCGAAAAGATCAGTGCCGCACAGAGCATGAAATTTGCTGTAAGCGGGGGAGTAACCAAATTTGCCGAGGAAGAGGAAAAAAAACCGGGCTGATCTTTTTTAAAAAGGGAATGATTTGTATTTTTATTGAAAACGTACCCTTATGAAAAGAATATTCAGCACATCGCTGACTGTGTGCCTATTGTTTATTGCCCATTCCCCTGCCTACTGCTGGGGATTCTTCGCCCACCAGAAGATCAATTACTATGCGGTATTCCTATTGCCGCCAGAAATGATGGTCCTCTTCAAACCCCATATCGGGTTCCTCAGTGAACATGCCACCGACCCGGACAAGAGGAGATATGCCGTTCCCGGTGAAGGGGCCCGGCATTATATTGATATTGACCAATATGGTCAGTATCCTTACCCCAACCTGCCGCGGGACTGGAATGCGGCCAATGAAAAGTATGGCCGGGATACACTGAAAGCGCACGGGATCGTGCCCTGGGAGATCCCCATCATGCTGAACCGGCTGACCACCGCCTTCAAAGAAAACAATTTCAGCAAGATCCTCAAGACCAGTGCGGACATCGGTCACTATATCGCAGATGCACACGTACCGCTTCATACCAACTCCAACCACGACGGGCAATTCACCCAACAGAAAGGTATACATGCATTTTGGGAAAGCCGGGTTCCGGAATTGCTGGCAGACAAGGAATTCGATTTTTTCATCGGACAAGCTGTTTACATCCCTGATGTAAGTGCCTTTACCTGGAAAATAGTCCTGGAAAGTGCAAAGGCAGCGGATTCCGTACTGGGCTTTGAAAAAGAACTCAGCAGCAGGTTTCGGGGAGGCAGGAAATACTCCTTTGAAGAAAGAAAAGGGAAAGTAATCCGACAGTATTCCGCAGCATACACCATTGCCTATAACAAAATGCTGGGTGGTATGGTCGAAAGGCGCATGCGACAGTCGGTGTTTGCCGTTGCTTCCTTATGGTATACCGCCTGGATAAACGCCGGGCAGCCCGACCTGAATGTACTGGCAAAGAACAGTTTCTCTGAAAGCGACCTCAAAGAATTCGAATCCCTGAATGAACAATGGAGCAGGTCGGGTAAAATGCTGGGAAGAGAGGAATGATCATCCAATGGATGGATTTGGGTATTTTTGCCTTTCAAAGTGTAAAGATGAATGATATGATTACCCCCTTAAGCAGGGACGGGGGCTTTGTACATAATTTCAATGCAGGTCCATCTATTTTACCTAAGACTGTACTTGAAGAGGCTTCAAAAGCCATCCTGAATTTTAACAACAGCGGGCTTTCAATCCTGGAATTGGGCCACCGTACCCCCCTTTTCCAGGCTGTTATGGATGAAGCAAGGGCACTGGTAAGGGAACTAATGCAACTGGATCAGGACCATGAAGTGCTGTTCCTGCATGGGGGGGCATCCACCCAGTTCATGCAGGTACCCATGAACCTGCTGGATGAAAAGGAAACAGCAGCCTATGCTGATACGGGGGTATGGAGTTCAAAAGCAATCAGGGAAGCCAGGCTTTTCGGGAAAGTGGAGGTAGTTTGTAACAGCGCTGCAACGGGTTATACCACCATACCCAAGGATTTTGCCGTGCCCAACGACGCAAAATATTTTCATTTTACCACCAATAATACCATTTACGGCAGCCAGTGGCAGAAGATCCCAAAGACCAGCAATCCCCTGGTGGCTGATATGAGCAGTGATATATTCAGCAGGGTACTTGATTTCAATGCCTTTGACCTGATCTTTGCCGGCGCCCAGAAAAACATGGGTCCTGCCGGCGTGAACCTGGTGGTGGTCAATTCAAACATCCTGGGTAAAGTGAAAAGAAGTATTCCCACCATCATGGATTACCGCAACCACATCCGGGAAGGAAGTATGCTGAACACTCCGCCAGTGTTTGCCGTGTATGTCTGCCTGCTAACCCTAAAGTGGCTAAAAGAACAGGGAGGTATACCAGCCATAGAAAAGCTGAATAATGAAAAGGCCGCATTGTTGTATTCTGCCATTGATGCAAGTTCACTCTTCAAAGGCACCATCGTTCCGGAAGACCGGAGCAAAATGAATGCTTGTTTTGTAATGAAGAACCCGGCACTCGAAGCGTCCTTCCTGCAATTCACCAAAGAACGGGGTATAGTGGGTATAAAAGGCCACCGCCTGGTGGGTGGCTTCAGAGCATCCATGTATAATGCACTGCCCATTAGCAGTGTGGCGTACCTTACAAAGTTGATGAAGGAATTTGAATCCCGGATACCATAATACTTTTAGAATACATTTGCACCAATCAATCATGCCCTGATGATCTCTATTCAACCGTTCAAAGCACTGCGGCCCGAAGCACAACTGGCGAAACAGGTAGCTGCAAAACCATATGATGTGCTCAACTCCGTGGAGGCAAGGATCGAAGTACAGGGTAACCCATACAGCTTTTTACACATCTCCAAGAGTGAGATCGACCTGCCGGAAGAGATCGATGTGCATAGTCAGGATGTATATGACAAGGCCAGGGATAACCTTTCGGCGTTTATAAGCCGCAAGTTCCTGTTCAGGGAAAGCAAACCCTGTTATTATATCTATCAACTGGTGATGAATGGCAGGAGCCAGTCCGGATTGGTTTGCGGCAGTTCATTGAATGACTATGACAATGGTCTGATCAAAAAGCATGAATTCACCCGCCCTGATAAGGAACTGGACCGTATGAATCATATCCGGATTACGGGGGCACAAACAGGCAATGTCTTTCTCGCCTATAGATATGTGGATGATATTGATCTCCTGATCAGTGCATGGAAGGAGCAACACAACCCGGTATATGATTTTATCGCTGATGATGATATCCGCCACACCATTTGGGTGGTGAACGATGATGAAACAATAAAGCGTATAACGAAGCTCTTCAGTGAGCAGGTACCCTGTACCTATATCGCAGACGGTCATCACCGTGCCGCATCGGCTGCCAGAGTACGTGCCACCCTGGGTAATGACAGCACTGCTGAATGTAATTATTTCCTGACCACGCTCTTTCCGTCGAACCAGCTGCATATCCTTGAATACAACCGCGTGATCAAGGATCTGAACGGTCTTACACGGGAAGCATTCTTTGAAAAGTTAAAGGCAGATTTTACAGTGGAGGAAATGCCTAAAGCTTTTTCCCCGGAACATCCGCATCATTTCGGGATGTATCTCAATCATAAGTGGTATAGGCTGGAGTGTAAGACCGTTCAGATCCTTGATCACGCGGTTGTATTCAAGGATATGCAGCTGGTTCGACGGAAAGAGCGTGGTCAGGA
>JANYAL010000083.1 GCA_025361325.1 Bacteroidota bacterium | reverse complement strand
TATGGAGACCTTGCTGGTATCAATGTTCTTTTCATCCAGTATACGTGCCGTGGCAATAATGCTTTCCAAGTGTTTTATCTTAGCTTCCAGCATACCCTGTGCTTCCTTGGCAGCATCGTATTCCGCATTTTCCTTGAGATCCCCTTTTTCGCGAGCCTCGGCAATGGCCCTGCTTGCTGCAGGACGGTCGATCCCTTTCATATGCTGCAGTTCAGTCTTCAGTCTTTCAAAAGTATCCAGGGTAATATAATTGGTATCGCTCATAAAAATCCTTTTTAACAAAGAGAAAAAAAATACAACGCCCCAGAAGTACTAAGGCGTTGTATATATGACAAAAATAGTGAAATTTTTATATTCCAAGCTTTTCCAGGATGACCTGTCCCATCCGGTAGAAGGCCTGGCGGGAATATCCGGCAATATGCGGAGTTAGCAGTACATTCTTTTGCCGGAGAAAAAAATCCATATTCTCCTTTCCTATATCTGGCAGTGCACCAGGCTGTTCATGTTCAAAGACATCCAGAGCCGCTCCGGATACTTTTCCATGGAGTATAGCTTCCTTTAATGCTGATGTTTTAATGATACCCCCTCTTGACGTATTGATGATGACAGGATGTTGATGGAGGAGGTCAAAAAATGTTTCATCAGCCATATGAAACGTTTCGGGAGTGAGCGGTACGTGGAAACTGATCACATCCGCAAAGCGGCATACCTGTTCCAGGCTGGCCTCCTTGATATACTGGCCGGCAAAACCGAACTTATATTTATCATAAGCAAGCACGGTCACATCAAAAGGGGCAAGTAATTTTGAAAATGCTGTCCCGGTGTTGCCATAGCCAATGATACCCAATGTTTTACCTGTCAGTTCTTCGCCCCGGTTCTCTTCCCGGAACCAATTGCCCGACTTTATCTCTTCAAAACTGCTACAGATCCTGTGCAATAAGGACAAAAGCATGCCTAAAGCATGTTCTGCCACTGCAGTACGGTTACCCTCGGGACTGTTTACGCATGTGATCCCCTTTGATTCGGCGTATACCACATCAATAAGCTCCATGCCGCTTCCTAGCCTTCCGATCCATTTTAATTGAACGGCACGGTCAATGAGTTTTTTGTCAATGGGCAGCCTGGTGGTCACAATGAGGCCGGTTGCAGCATCGCACATTTCATACAACTCATCATAACTTACCTGGGGCACATACTTTATACTGTAACCTTTTTTCTCAAACACGGAACAGAGCTCTTCATGGACCCTTGCTGTTATGATCACTGATTTTTTTCTTTCCATCCTGTTCAAAATGTTTTATCTTAAATGTAAAATTAAAACTCATTTATATGTTTTCTAAGACTTATTTTCTGTCAATTGCTCTCATATGCGCTTTTTCAGAAGTTTCCGCTCAGAACATAGATGAAAACAATCCGGTAGTGTCCAACGGGATAGAATATGGCTATGCGATCAAGAATGAACAGACCAAGAGCGCAAAAGGTGAGGAATACAGCCGCTTTGAATTAACCTGTTATGCAACCAACAGAAGCGGCTGTACGAAATTGTATGCCGAACGCACAACCTTTCTTTCGGACGACCCCCCCAATCTCCTTGCCACTTTCAATTGCAGCAATGCGAATGGTAAAAGGCTGACCTCTAAAAGTTCACAGGTCAAGGCCAGGGATTTTTATGTCAATGCCAGGATGTCCGAAAACGGCAAGGATATTACCCGATCCGTAAAAGCCGGGTATATCTTCCGTAACGGTGAATCGGTCAGGAACAGTATCATTGTGCTGGTCCCACTGGGAGAAAGGCCAATGATGAGCGTCAATTCAAATGAGCTGCCGGAATTAAGATGATCATTTTGCTGCGATCATGCTGATCTCTACATTAACGTTTTTGGGTAATCCTTTTACAGCAACGGTTTCCCTGGCAGGGAACTCGCCTTCAAAATATTTGCCGTAGATCTCATTTACCTGTCCGAATAAATCCATATCACTTAAAAAAATAGTGGTCTTAACAACCTGGTTGAAATCCATGGAAGCGGCGGCCAGGATAGACTTAAGATTCTGCATCACCTGGTGGGTCTCCTCGATGAGATCGGCATTAACCAGTTCAGTAGTTCCGGGCTTCAAAGCTATCTGCCCCGAAATAAAAAGCATATTCCCGGTCATGATCGCCTGGTTATAAGGCCCAATGGGTGCAGGCGCATTAGGTGTATTGATTATTTCTTTTGCCATTTAATATAATTTAAAGAATTGCAAATATATCTTTTCTCAACCACCTATTTTTGTAAAAAATATTGATGAGAATTGTAGTAGCAGCATCGACTGAGCAATGGGATGAACTCACCTGCTGTTCAGATGCCATAGAATGGATACAAGCCGCCGATGAGCGTGGTTTTCTTTTGTATCCCGATGCAGATGCCTATTTTAATTTGACCAATAATAGACTCCTTACCGATTATACGGTGCTGCTAAAACCGGTTTTCATACATGACGTATCCACAACCCTACGGGAAATGAATACACCCGCCAATGTTTTCCGGTTCAACGGGTGGACAGGTTTTCTGAATAGACCGTTATGGGAAATTGCCGGAATTCCTGATGAAAAAACAGCATGGGTCTTTGATCAGATGGGTAAAAAATTCATAGTGGTAGCAGATGAACCCGGACTGGTGGCTGCGCGGATAATATCCATGATCATCAATGAAGCTTTCTTTACCGTCGGTGACGGTGTATGCAGCAGGGAAGAGATCGATACTGCCATGAAGCTGGGTACCCATTACCCGTTTGGTCCATTTGAATGGGCAATCCGGATAGGCGCCCAAAACATTCTTGACCTCCTTCAAAAGCTGGCCCTGAACGATACACGTTATCTACCCGCACCACTACTGGTCCTGGAAGCCGCTGAAAACAGATCATGAGCCTCATCTTACATATTCACACGGCCACAGAAAATGCATGGACCAGTATAACGAAGGATAACCATGTACTTAAAACCCTGTATAATGGGTCCGTTAAGGACCATGCTTCCTTTTTGCAACCTGCTATTCTTGCGTTGTTAAAAGAAACTTCTCTTTCGCTGAAAGACTTCGATGCCATTGCCATTACAGGCGGACCTGGTTCTTATACCGGGCTAAGGGTTGGTATGGCAAGTGCCAAAGGTTTATGTTATGCTTCGCAAAAACCGCTGATCCTGCTGAATACGCTTGAAGTGCTGGCAGCCGCTGCCATTTCCGGCAACTCATTTACCCCCCCGGGCAATAATGATCTCTTCTGCCCGATGATCGATGCCCGGCGCATGGAAGTATATACTGCCCAGTATGACAGGCAACTTCGGGTAGTTAAAGAACCGGCAGCCTGTATCTTAACTGAATCCTCATTCAAAGACCTGCTTCAGCATAACCCTGTTTTCTTCTTCGGGAACGGTTCAAAGAAATGGCAACATATCTGCCTGTCCTCCAATGCTTATTTCATGGATACAGAAATAACCCCTGAAGCTATGGCAGGCCTTGCGGAAAGAGAATTTTTAAAAGGATCATTTGCGGATCTTGCACTTTGCGAGCCTGT
The DNA here is from genome assembly GCA_025361325.1 of Bacteroidota bacterium. Lineage (GTDB taxonomy): Bacteria > Bacteroidota > Bacteroidia > Chitinophagales > Chitinophagaceae > Ferruginibacter. The sequence goes on along the minus strand of JANYAL010000083.1, from coordinate 267 downwards.
TTACCTGAAAGAATTCCATACAATAACTAAAATATATTAAAGCAGTAATTTTACTGTAATTAACGTATATTTACTTTAATATATTCATCAACTATAAATTGCATAAACAATATTAAGTATATTTGTGTTATCTATTTGTTCAAGCATATTAAAATTAAATATTTATGATGGTTGCCCCTCACTCAGAAGAGCAGTCTTTAGCTGCTGCTAAATCACATACAGGTACCTCAGTATCTGTGAACCTCGACTACAATGCCCTTAAAAAAG
>JANYAL010000084.1 GCA_025361325.1 Bacteroidota bacterium | reverse complement strand
GTATGTTGCAGGGCCGACAGGGCAACTACTTCTTTGCAATAAGGTTGTTGTTTGAAGAATGCAGCAGTCGTTTTGAGTTGTTCGGCATTTACGGTATCTGCCTTGTTCAGTATCACAATGGCCGGCACCTTCAGATGCAGCCCGGAAAATATGGCATGGCTCTCTGCCGTGTTCTCCCGTACATCCGTGATCAGCAATGCTACATCAGCATCTTCCAGGCTTGCCTTAACAGCCTGCATCATTTTTTCATGCAATTTATATTTCGGTTCTATTATTCCGGGTGTATCCGAGAAGATGATCTGGTAGTCCTTTTCAGTAAGTATGGTCTTGATACGGTGCCGGGTAGTTTGTACCTTATGCGAAACAATGGCCATCTTCTCTCCCATCAGTGCATTCAGAAGCGTGCTCTTGCCGGCATTGGGTTTGCCGAATATATTTACAAAACCGGTTTTCATTGTAAGTTTTTTGCGTCGGCGGGCGAAATGCATGAGCCTGATTACCATTGCTGCCGGAAGAAGGAGGAGATGATCAGATTCATTAGCATAAACCAGCTAAGAATAAAAAAAGGGCTTTTTACAGAGCCCTGTTGTTGCGAAGACTGGGATCGAACCAGTGACCTTCGGGTTATGAGCCCGACGAGCTACCGCTGCTCTACTTCGCGGTGCAAAGGTAACGGTTTGCAGTTTTGCTGCCAAATAATAAACTTTGAGCGGTACATTTGGATATGATTAAATATCTTAACCGGCAGCTGTTGATACTACTGGTTCTGGCACTGAATATCAGTTGCAGGCACAGCATAAAGCTTCAACATGATGAGATTAAAAGTGCTCACCTGCAACGCCTCGTTACCCTTACCATCGTCCAGACTCCCATGCCGCAGGATAAGAATTCCCTGAACCTGTTACTGCTGAATGACGGACAGGATATCGAAAAACTGAGGTTGAAGGAGATCATGGACAGCTTGTTCCGTAAGAAACTGATCAGCCCGCTGCTGGTGGCAGGTATACATGCAGGTGACAGGCTTAAGGAGTATGGTGTTGCAGGTTACCCCGATTACCTGGGACGGGGGAATAAAGCAGGTGAATACAGTGCTTTCATTTTGGATGAACTGTACCCCTATATTTTAAAAAGATCCGCTTTGCATAAATTCAAATCGGTCGTATTTGCAGGGTGTTCACTGGGCGGTCTATCTGCTTTTGATATTACCTGGGATCATCCCGATCTGATCAACAAGGCAGGTATTTTTTCCGGTTCTTTCTGGTGGAGGGACAAAGACGAGCATGCGCCGGAATATTCCGATGAAAATGACAGGATCATGTTGAATAAAGTGCATAGTTCCGGGAAACATACGCTTGTAAAATGCTGGTTCTATGCTGGTGAAAAGGAAGAGAAAGGAGACCGGAATAAGAATGGTATTATTGATGTGATTGATGATACAAAAGACTTAATTGAACTGCTTAGATCGAAATATCAGGAAGATTCAAACTATATCGCACTTGTTCTGGATGAAAATGGGCAGCATAACCAGGCTTACTGGAGCAAGCACCTGGCGGAGTTCCTGATATGGGCATTTGGTAAATGAAACGGCTAGTAGTTGTAATGCCAGCTATCCTTTCTTCACAATATTGCCGGCCTCCCGCTGTTAGGGTGCCTACCTGGAGTTCATTAAAACGTAGGAGCCGTTTCGTTCAAATTTTAGTTTGCAATAACCGGCTTGTTCCTTAGATGATTTAGACTGTATTCCTTTAGGCCTTTTTGACCACACCACCACTGTTCACATTGATCTCCTTAATGAGCCCGGTTCCTTTATACCTGATACCGCCACCGCTGATCGCCTTGGCGTTCAATTCCTTGTTTACGGTGATCTGCACACCGGCCGCGCTGCTTGCCCTGGCATCACAAAAATCCACCGCCAGGTCAAATCCTTTGAAAACGGAGCCACTACTTACCTCCAAATTTATCTTTTCAGACTTTCCGGATATGGTGATCCCGGATCCACTGTTCTGATCTACTATAAGTGAACTGGTATTCACCTGCCCGCTAAAATGAGAACCACTGGTGAATTTCATGGTCAGCACTGGTACTTCAATATTTGTCTTAGCCTCTACATTAGCACCACCAGTAGCCGTCAATTTATCGAGGTTCTTAAAAGTGATATAGGCTTTCAATTTCTTTTTTCCGTTGATGCCCAGGTTAATACCCTTACTGTCGTAATACAGCTTCAGGGTTCCGTTGTCCAGAATGGTCTTGAAGCGTTCTGTATATTTTTCATCTGATGAACTGATAATAACCGTTTCCTCGCTGCCCTGGGAGATGTAAAGGTCTATTCCATCAGTAACACTGATGGAATGAAAATCTCCTGTCATGGAACGTTTTACTGAATTGGCATCTGTGTTTTCCTTATTACCCTGGGCCACTGCGGCCAGAGATGTTAGGAGTAAGAAGGAAAGGATAATTTGTTTCATGGCTGTGTTTTTGATGATATGATCAGGGGCATGTGTTTAATACACAATTATATAAAATTAATGTAAAGTACACTATCTTTATACTGTTAAAGCTCTTATAAACAGTTGAATTTCCGGGGTGCTTACCGCCATTGGCGCAAGGCTGAGATCAAACCCGAATACCTGATCAGGATAATGCCTGCGAAGGAAGAAACATATTCAAACCGGCTTACGCTCCCCGGGATGTTCAGCATCAATATTTAAAGGTATGAAGACGTTGTTATTAGCGGCACTGTTCAGTGCTGGCTGCACCATGCTGTATGCCCAACAGGATAAAAAGTTCAATGACACCAGTTTTCTTGAACCGGTGGAAGTAAAGGCGGTGCGAGCTGCAGAGACTGCACCATTTGCAAAGACCAACCTCTCCAAAAAAGAGATAGAGAGAAGTAACCTTGGCCAGGATTTGCCCTTTTTGCTCAGTCAGACCCCTTCCACAGTGATCAATTCAGATGCCGGTAATGGTGTAGGCTATACCGGCATCCGGATCCGGGGAACGGACGCAACCCGGATAAATGTGACCCTCAATGGCATCCCTTACAATGATGCCGAAAGTCAGGGCACTTTTTTTGTTGACCTCCCAGATTTTGCATCTTCTGCCAATAGCATACAGATTCAACGGGGTGTTGGCACTTCCACTAATGGTACAGGTGCTTTCGGGAGCAGCATTAACCTTTCCACCAATGAAGTGAACAGCAGATCATTTGTATCAGTTAGCAACAGTTACGGTTCTTTCCAAACCATGAAGAATAACATTCAGTTCGGAACAGGCATTATCGGCGAACATTTTACAATAGATGGCAGGTTAAGCAGTATCAGGAGTGATGGCTATATCGACAGAGCTACGTCCAACCTGCGGTCCGGATATTTCAGTACGGCCTATGTTTCAGAAAGGAATTCCATCCGGCTGAACATTTTTTCAGGAAAGGAACGGACCTACCAGGCCTGGAACGGTGTACCCGGCTATTTGCTGGACAGCCTAAGAACCTATAATTCGAACGGAACAGAGAAACCGGGGACACCGTATGATAATGAGACCGACAATTATATTCAAACCCATTATCAACTATTTTTTAACCACAAATTCAATGATAACTGGAAGGGTAACCTGGCTCTTTTCTTTACCAAAGGACGGGGTTATTATGAAGAGTATAAAGCAGGAGCAAACCTCTCTGATTATGGCTTACCGGTATATTTCAACGGCATAGATACCATGAAGAACACCGACCTGGTCAGAAGGCTATGGCTGGATAATGATTTTTATGGAACGATCTTTTCCATGCAATATCAGAAAGAAAAGAACAGCCTGATATTAGGAGGCGGATGGAACGGGTATGATGGCAATCATTATGGAGAAGTGATCTGGGCACAGGTTCAGGCTGCAGTGCCCGCCCATTATCACTGGTATGACCTGGATGCCCACAAGAATGACCTTTCTTTTTTTGCGAAATGGACGAAGGAATGGAAAGTTCATTGGCAATATTTTGCAGATGCCCAGTTCAGGAATGTGAATTATGTGATCAATGGTTTCGAATCAAATCCTGCAATACGGATCAGTAAAAACTTTACTTTTTTCAATCCCAAACTGGGACTGACATACACCGATAAAGGCTGGCAGGCCTATGCTTCCATTGCCCTGGCGGCCAAGGAACCCATCCGTGATGATTATGAAGCCAGTCCTGCACAGCAACCAAAGCCGGAGAAGCTCTATGACCTGGAATGTGGAATTGAAAAAAAGGGTAAGGATTATTCATTTGGAGCCGGTCTTTATTATATGATATACCGCGATCAACTGGTTCTGACAGGGAAAATAAATGACGTAGGAGCCTATACGCGTACCAATATCCCCAACAGCTACAGGGCTGGTATTGAAATGCAGGGTAGGGCAACGATCACAACTTGGATGAATGTGAATGGCAATCTCACATTCAGTGAGAACAAAATCAGAAATTATACAGCGTATCTGGATGACTATGATAACGGGGGGCAGCAAACCAGGTTTTTTTCCGGCACATCGATCTCCTTTTCCCCGGCTGTTGTTGGTAGTGCATCTCTGAACTTTATACCGCTTCAAAACAGCGAGGTGAGTTTCCTTTCAAAATATGTGAGCAGACAATTCCTGGACAATACAGAACAAAGGTCCGGTAGCCTAAACCCCTATTTCCTGGAAAATATCAGACTTTCATATGGTGTGGTAAGCAAAGTGTTAAAACAAATGAATATTATCCTGCAACTGAACAATGTTCTCAATAAAAAATATGAACCCAGTGGGTACAGTTATAATTACATCTACAATGGGAATGTGGTAAATGAAAATTATTATTATCCTATGGCGGGGTTCAACTGGTTGCTTGGATTAAATTTGAGGTTCTGATCCAGTGATCTATTAGTGTATTCTACATAACTAAAAACTTAGGATTACTAAATCCCCCCAAACTTGTGCTGCCATTCCAGCATGCCACCGGCAAGATTCTTTACGTTGTTAAATCCATATGTTTCGAGCATGAGGCAGGCCTGCATACTGCGCTGGCCACTCCTACAGTAACAGACCAGTTCTTCATTTTTAAATTCATCTATATCA
>JANYAL010000033.1 GCA_025361325.1 Bacteroidota bacterium | reverse complement strand
TCATAAGATCAGCTGCAGGAATATAAGGTCAAGCCAACGGTCAAACTTATACCCTACCTATTTAAAATGCGCCACTTCTACGTAACCGAAGCTTTTATGCAAATGCAGGCTTATTTCGTTGGTGGCATCGATGCCCGCAATAACAGTATGCATATTCATTTGCCGGGCTGCTTCAATCACCGGAGGTATCAATAATTTGCCGATGCCCCTTCCCCGGGCATGAGCAGCAACATGCACCGTGTTCTCCACCGAATAGCGGTAACAGGCGGGAATACGAAAGGGCCCAATGGAACTCAGCCCAAGTATGACCCCGTTCTCTTCCGCCAAAAAGACCGGGAAGCCGGCCTCCTGCCTCAACCTGAACCATTCCCTCCGCATCTCCAGTGTATGCGGTACATCATAATACACGGCTGTGGTATGCAGGATGATATCATTATAGATATCCAGAATCTGCTGAAGGTCATCTTCCTGTGCATGTCTTACTGTTATCATTATTTGTCTGTTGTTCCTGGACTTGAGATCGAAACCCTTTTACCCTCATTTTTTCAGGCCCTGCCTGAATTGCAATATCAGCGCCATGTCTTTGATCCCCGGCTCTTTTTCAAATTTACTGTTGATATCCACAGCATACAAGTCGGGGTGCCTGAATGCGTTGATCTTTGCCACATCTTCCAGCCCTATGCCGCCACTCAGGAAGAAAGGCTTTTCAATTTTCGCCTTGCCCAGCAGGGCCCAGTCGAACTTTGTACCCGTACCACCCGGACTGCCATCCGCAGATGAGGTGTCGAACAGGTAATAATCACATACCTCGTCATAATCGGCTATGATCTCATCAACGGGGCCAGACTTATCTCCCAGCTGGAACGCTTTGATCACTTCCGCATGATCGGAAAGCGATTCACACAATGCAGGGGTTTCCTGTCCGTGCAGTTGTACTACATCCAGACTATATTCGTCTATCCGGCTGGCTATCTCTTCATACTCTGCATTTACAAAGACACCTACTTTTTTAAGATCGAAATCAGAATGCTTCAGGTCTGTAGGACTGAACTTGTCTCCCATATACCGGGGTGATCCCGGGTAAAAGATCAACCCCGCAAAATCAATTTCAAGTCCGTCAAGCTGCTGTAATTGTTTCAATTGGGTGATACCGCAAACTTTAATATTCATTATAGTTGGTTTTTAACTGTTTTGCAAATAATCTGAATGCTTCGCCCGGATCCTGTTCCTGCATAAATTTCTCTCCCATCAGGAAACCCCGAAAACCCGCATCCCTTAACAAATGTACCGTGGCAGCCGAATGGATACCACTTTCTGCAATCATGATCTTGTTTACGGGTACCTGCCTGCCCAATTGAATGGAACGGTCCATGTCAACGGTAAAGGTCCTTAGATTGCGGTTGTTGATACCTACCAGTTCCGTTTCTTCACATATATGCCCAAGTTCAGTTTCATCATGTATCTCCAGCAATACCTCCAGTCCCAGTAGTTTTGCACATACTGCCAGTTCCCGGGTGCGCGCTGGCGTAAGACAGGCTGCGATGAGTAATATAACATCTGCGCCCATGGCCTTCGCCTCTTCGATCTGGTATTCATCAATGATGAAATCCTTGCGTAAGATGGGGATATCATGTTGCCGGGCGTTGATCAGGTCGGCGGCTGAACCACCGAAAAAAGATCTGTCAGTGAGGATAGACAGACCAGCGGCATGATGTTCCATATATGCTTTCGTAACAAGGGTAACATCAGCTGTTGCATGGATGACTCCTTTTGAGGGCGACATTCTTTTGAATTCAGCGATGATACCCGTTTTTCCGCTATCCCCTAAACTTTCTTTGAGGGAAAGTGTCTTCCTTCCATAATGCAGCTGATCACGTAAAACTGAAACAGGTATCTCAGTCCGGTTCCTTTGAAGTTCTATTCTTTTATGTGCTATTATTTTTTCCAGTATGTTCATCGCTGCGCATTGAGGATGTTTTGTAATGACTGATAGGCCCTTCCGCTCTCGAGGCTCTCTACGGCCAGTTGGTAACAGGTATCATAATCCGAATACCTGCCGGTGCAATGCAGTGCCATGGCCGAATTAGCAAGTACTACCGCATTCTGTGCCCAGGTGCCATTGCCTTTTAAAATGGCCAGGAATATCTTTGCTGCTTCTTCGGGGGAGTTGCCTCCATAGATATCTGCGGAACTTACGCTGCGCTTTCCCAGTTCTTCGGCACTATAGATCCTTTCCCCTTGCCGGGTGATCACTTTGGTATCCCCGGTGAGGGTGATCTCATCATAGCCGTCCAGTGCATGTATGATGGTAAAAGAACTGTTTCCCTGCTGCAGCAGATAGTTATATACCCTTGCAGTTTCCTGGTTGAACACACCGATCAACTGGTATTCGGGCCTCGCCGGGTTCACCAGTGGCCCAAGCAGGTTAAAGAAAGTACGTATACCAAGGTCGCGCCTTACCGGGGCTGCGGCCTTCAGGGCAGGATGAAACAGAGGAGCATGCAGGAAACAGATGCCTGCAAGGTCTATCTCTTTCTGCAAGACAGCTGTATCCGAACTAAAAGAATACCCCAATTGTTCCATGACTGTACTGGAACCGCTGATGGAGGAAACCCCATAGTTACCATGCTTGGCCACTTTATTGCCCGTACCCGCAACGATGAAACAGCTCAGGGTGGATATGTTGAATGTGTTCTTCCCGTCTCCGCCCGTACCCACGATATCGATCAATTCCCTGGTTCCGAGGTTCAAGGGCACACAAAGTTCCAAAAGCGCATCCCGGAAACCAAGCAACTCCTCAATGGTGATGCTGCGCATCAGGTATACCGTTATGAAGGAAGCGATCTCTGTACCGCTGTAGGTATTCTTTGATATGTCATATAATACCTCCCTGGCCTTCTCCCGCGACAGGGTCTTGTGCTCAAAGAGATAGTTCAATATCTTTTTCATTGTCTTAACCAGTTTCTCATTATTAGTTCTCCATCCGGCGTTAATACACTCTCAGGATGGAACTGAACGCCCTGCACGTCAAATGTCTTGTGCTGCAAACCCATGATATATCCGTTGTCATCCCTGGCTGTTACTTCCAGTTCTGCCGGAAGATCCTCGTCACTTACGATCCAGCTGTGATAGCGTCCTACTTCTATTACATCCGGCAGGGAATGGAACAGGCTCCTGCCTGTTGCCCTTTGCCTGATACTTATGCGTATAGGCGTGGCCACTCCATGATATACTTTTTCCAGGTTAATCAGTTTTCCCCCAAAAGCCTCTCCTATTGCCTGGTGACCCAGGCATACACCCAGGATGGATTTAGTGGCCGCATATTTCTTAATCAATGGTAATAATAATCCCGCTTCTACAGGGATGCCCGGGCCCGGAGATAATATGATCTTATCATAAGCAGCCACTTTTTCAAGTTCGAGCTGATCATTCCGGTAAACATCCACTTTATCCCCGGTAATCTTTTCCACCAGGTGCACCAAGTTGAAGGTGAATGAATCATAGTTATCGAATACCAGTACTTTCATATCAAAAGGTTTGTGCCCGTATGATGGCTTGTTTCAACGCATTCAGTTTATTGTTTACCTCCTGCAGTTCGGAAGGGGCCTGTGATGCGGCCACAATTCCAGCGCCTGCCTGGTATATCAGAACATTGTTCCGGCTCAGAAAGGTCCTGATCATGATGGCGTGGTTAACCGACCCGTCGAAGCCGATACAACCGATGGCTCCTCCGTAATAACCCCTTGAAGTGGTCTCGATCTCATTGATCAGCTGCATAGCTTTGTATTTTGGCGCACCGCTCAGGGTACCCGCAGGGAAGGTAACAGCCAGTAATTGAAAAGGATCATACCCCGGGGCAAGCTTTCCCGTTACTTCGCTTACCAGGTGTATCACATGACTGTAAAAATGTATCTTCTTGTATTGGGTCACTTCCACCTGCGTGCACATACGGCTAAGGTCGTTACGGGCCAGGTCTACCAGCATCACGTGTTCAGCATTCTCTTTCTCATCCTGCTCCAGAGTGAGGGCTAGTAATTTATCCGCTTCATCATTGCCGGTCCTCCTGATGGTGCCTGCAATGGGATGCACCACGGCCTTTTGCTGCTCCACAACAAGCTGGCTTTCGGGGGAAGAGCCCATCAGTTTATAATCGCCGTAATCAAAATAGAATAAATAAGGACTTGGGTTGATACTGCGTAATGCCCGGTACACGTTAAAATCATCTCCTCCGAACCCCTGTTCAAAACGACGGCTCAATACGATCTGGAATACATCGCCCCGGTTGCAGGAGGCCACCCCTTTCTCCACCATGGCCATGTATTCCGCATCAGTAAGATTGCTGCGCTCTTCTCCTTTTGCCAGGAAGGGAAATACCGGAACATCCTTGTGCCTGAGCAGACTTTCCACCAGCGTAAGTTCCGATCCTATACCCGTGATACTGTTCTCAATGATGTACAATTCATCCCTGAAATGATCGATGGCAATTACATACTGGTAGAGGCGATAACGCATCAAAGGAATAGACGGTAAATCACTTACTGAAACGCTTTTGCCTGCAAGGGATCGAAGTTTAACACTGTCAAAGAACTGAACAGCATCATAAGACGTATACCCGAAAAGACCCTGGGCAATATGAGCAGGCCCGGACATTTTTTCAACCAGGGTAAAACGTTCCATGAAATCGCGGAGATGACCAGTTACAGGTTTGCTGCTATCGATATGTATCTGCTCTGCCGGCTGGCCGGGCAATTTATATTCAAGCATTGAAAGTGAACTGATCTCAATGCCTGCAATGGCATTGATACCAATAAAGGAATAGCTGTTTTCCCCGGCATGGAAATCTGTACTCTCAAGCAGTATGGTATCCCGGAAGCGGTCGCGCAGCCTCAGGTAGATCCCTACCGGGGTATATACATCCGCAAGCAATTTACGGAAGGTGGTCGTTATCTCAATTTTCTTCATATCCTTTCGATGAAACTTAAATACATAACAATAATATCAATGGCCAAGCCTGTTCAATGCAATAGGCCTGGATATTTAAACTTGCCCCCGGTTCCACAAAAGGGGCAGGGGGGTAATAAGAAGCCCCGACAATTTGTGTCGGGGCTTACAATATGGTATATACCTTGCAATTATAAACAGACACGTCACGGAACTAACTGCCACCACCAATTATTGCTATATGTATAGGAATGCTGCATTGACATTGCAAATATGTACACAAATTCTTTCATAAAAAAACTTTTTCAGAAATTTGAATAAATTTTACAATATGGTGATAAAACATCTACAACATGACCATCATGGATCTTTTTATATTGAAAATGATGGCATGATGCTTGCAGAGATGACCTATTCCATGAGCGGGACCTCATTGATGATCATTGACCACACAGAAGTATCTGAAACATTGCGGGGGAAGAATGCAGGTTACCAGCTGGTTCATGCAGCAGTTGAATTTGCCCGGGCAAACCAGGTCAGGATTTTTCCCCTGTGCCCCTTCGCAAAATCGGTATTCGATAAAAATGGCGCTGCATTCAGCGATGTGCTCAGAACAGCATGAAGATAAAAGGATTGATTAACTTTATTAAAATATATGAATATGAATATTGTTGTTTTCGGTTCTACAGGTATGGTTGGCAGGCAACTGGTACAGCAGGCCCTTTTCAAAGGTAATTCCGTGAAAGCGTTCGGAAGAAATGTATATACCACCGATTTCCCGGAAAATGAGCACCTCCAGTTGGTGCAGGGTGCCTTGTTCGATGAGAACGAGGTATTTCAGGCCATTCGTGGCTGTGATGCCGTACTATCTGCGCTGGGTGGCGGAACGGATATCAATGACAAGACGCGCAGCCTGGGCATGAAGAACATCATCGCACAGATGAAAAAAGCCGGTGTTCAGAGAATCATCAGTATTGGGGGGATGGGTGTGCTGAATGCCGATGAAGATCATTTATTGGTAGACGGAGCGGATTACCCGCCGGAATATGTTGCCGTGGGAAAGGAACACGAGAAAGTATTTGAACAACTGAAGGAAAGCGGTCTTGACTGGACCTTTGTGTGCCCGCCTAACATAATTAACCAGGGACCAACAGGTATATATTATACCAAAGCTGATTATTTGCCAACGCCCAACCGGTTCAGGATCAGTGCAGGTGACCTGTCCATGTTCATGCTCAATGAACTCACTAAAAATGATTTCATACATCAGCGGGTTGGCATCTCCAATTAGATTAGCCATGCCTAAGCAAACGCTGTACAGGAATTTAACAGGATACGTACCATGTTTTGGCACAGTTTTTTCAACAGTTCATTAAAACATACTTGAAAAAGACATTACTGCCCATATTACTTTGTCTTGCTATCAATTCCAAAGCACAGCAGATAAAAAAGATTTATGTAGATCTGTACACCGACAGCCTGAAGAAAGGCACCTACAACTACATCAATATCGACGGGCAACTACCCAATGGGAAATACATCCCCCTCGACAGTACGCAGCTTATATTCACTGCTTCCGCTGGAAAATTCAGTGGAAACAGTTTGTGGATCGATAAAAACTTCCGGGATGAGAAAGTGGATCTTACTGTTACACTCCGGGAAGACCGATCATTGCATAAAGAGTTCACCCTGTACATCAAGAAAAAACCTGACCCCGAACTCAAGACATCAGATGAACTGATGCGGGAGATCCGGAACAGGGGGAAGCCGGGAAAAAATAAAGATTAGGAGATAAAAAGCGTGTGATTACTTATAGTTTCACGCAAAGGAGCAAGATAACAGCAATGCTGCAAAGGGATTTTTAGGTAGGGAATTACATGTAACGCAGGTAGTCACTTTTTCCTCCTATCCCCGCTTTTTCTCTTTTTTACGCTTTGCCCTGTGCACTCAACTGAACTTTTTCGCATCCTCCAGGAACTTGGCCAGCCCGATATCGGTGAGCGGGTGCTTCAACAAACCAAGAATGGAATCCAGCGGACAGGTGCACACATCGGCTCCCGCCTCGGCACATTTGATGATATGGTTGGGGTTGCGGATAGACGCAGCCAGGATCTCTGTTTTATACCCCTGAATAGAGAATATCTGACGAAGTTGGTGTATCAGATCCATGCCGTCCCACCCACTGTCGTCGATGCGGCCGATGAAGGGAGAAACATAGTTGGCACCGGCCTTTGCTGCCAGTATGGCCTGCCCGGCAGAAAAGATGAGCGTACAGTTTGTTCGTATACCGTTCTCCGTGAACCATTTGATGGCCTTTACCCCTTCTTTGATCATCGGCACTTTCACCACGATATTGGGATGTATGGCCGCCAGTTTTTTCCCTTCTTCGATGATACCATCAAAATCCGTTGAGATCACTTCCGCGCTGATATCACCGTTCACCATCCCGCAGATGGTCTTATAATGCGCCATTACAGCATCATTGCCTTTGATGCCCTCTTTGGCCATCAATGAGGGATTGGTGGTTACACCATCCAGTATACCAAGGTCGTTCGCTTCTTTGATCTGTGCCAGATTGGCTGTATCGATAAAAAATTTCATAAATACCTATCCCCTAAAGGAGGATCAGCTTTTAAGGAGTGAATGAATGTATTACCGGCAAATGTAAAATATTCAAAACACTAATAATTATATTTTTATACACGTAAGAAGATGGAATGGAAACAGGGTAATGGGCATACCCCAGGGAGTTTGGAGAAAAAAAAATGGCAAGTTACTTACATCGCACCGCTCAACCACCTACCCTTGCTACCTTCCGGTCCTGGGGGAGTTCAGCAGGAGCTGGCCGTATAAGACTTGCCAATGCAAATATAGGGAAATGCGGGGATAAGCTGATGGAATAAATGCAGATGCCAGGTAAAGCTCCCCCCCCTGACAGGCTGGGATTGAAGCTTCCCAAAAGGATCATTTTTTGAAAATGCAGTTTCAGCAGCATTGAAGAATACGGGTCATTAAAAAATGGCAAAGACAATTTTAATCTAAAATTAATGGTCCAATTACATTAGAATAATAAAGCGGGAGCTGCAGACCCCAGGATCGTATCAGCAAGTGTTCAGGTTGTGTACAGGTTGCGGAAAACCGCATAGTTTCCCCTTGCAGTACACATGCTGTACACAACCTGTCTGCAACAAAGTACCTTTTTGGCAGGTTCAAATTCCAATCTTTTCAACATGTTAAATTCCGCCAATTACGCCAAATACGACAGGACCGGGGAATAAGGTTGGTTTGGATCGTACATTTGCTAGTAGCTATGCAGATGGCAGGTGTTCAGATTGTGGTAGAAGCTTTTAAAGTTACTTTAAAATCTATGGTTAACAAAAGTAACGAACAGTTTTTTGAAATGGGGCCCTTCGGCCAGGTTCGG
>JANYAL010000030.1 GCA_025361325.1 Bacteroidota bacterium | reverse complement strand
GGTGATGTCATTGGCACCGATACCGTCCGATTTATTTTTCGCAGGCCGGAAGAACTGGATGACGATGAATGCGAGCAGGAGTATCTGAAAACTGCGCCTGAGGATCTTTTTCATACTTTAAGGTTAAGAGTTTGGCATGTGAATAATGAATTTTTTTAGGTGGTCAACAGGCTGCCGGTCATCTCTGCAGGAACCGGCAGGCCCATCATGGTAAGTAGGGTAGGTGCCAGGTCGCCGAGTTTACCATGACTGAGCTTTCCTTTCCAGTCGTTGGAAATGATGAAAAGAGGTACTTCATTCAATGTATGCGCCGTGTTGGGCGTGCCATCTTCATTGATCTCGTAATCGGCATTGCCGTGATCGGCAGTCAGGAACACGGTGTATTCATTTTCCAGTGCGGCGGTCACTACTTTTTCCACACAACGATCTACCGTTTCAACAGCCTTTATAACGGCATCCCATACCCCCGTATGTCCCACCATATCCGCATTAGCAAAATTCAGGCAGATAAAATCAGCGCTTCGGCCGGCCAGTTCAGGCAGGATGGCAGCGGTAACTGCTGCCGCGCTCATTTCCGGCTGAAGATCATAGGTTGCCACTTTGGGAGAAGGGATCATGATCCTTTTTTCGCCCCCGAAGGGCAGCTCCCTGCCACCGCTGAAAAAGAAAGTGACATGCGGGTATTTCTCTGTTTCGGCGATACGGATCTGTGTTTTATGATGTTGCTGCAATATTTCTCCAAGCGTATTCTTCAGGTCGTCATTCTCAAATACAACTTTTACATTTTTAAAAGTATGGTCATATTCCGTCAGGGTAGTGTAGTGCAGATCAAGTTTGCGCATCCCCAGTTCGGGCATATCGGTTTGCGTGAGTACCTGGGTGATCTCCCGGCAACGGTCGGTCCTGAAATTAAAACAGATCACGGCGTCATCCGCTTTGATGCGTGTGTCCGTAACGGCGGTATTGATGATGGGTTTGATGAATTCATCCGTAACGCCCGATTCATAGGATGCCTGTACGGCTGCCAGTATGTTATCTGCAGGGTGTCCGGTGCCGTTTACCAGGGCGTCGTAAGCCAGTTTAATCCTTTCCCAGCGTTTATCCCTGTCCATGGAATAATACCGCCCGGTCACTGTGGCGATCTGCCCGCTCGTATGGTCAAGATGTGCCTGCAGGTTGGTGAGGAATTCCAGTCCGCCCCTGGGGTCCGTATCCCTCCCGTCGGTAAATGCATGCACCAGTACCTGGTGTAATCCCTTTTGGGCGCAGAGGCTGGTAATGGCTTTCAGGTGTTCTGTGTGTGAATGCACACCGCCGTCGCTGACGAGTCCCAGCAGGTGCAGTGTTTTGTTATGGGTACGGGCATATTCAATGGATTCCAGCAGCACGGGATTAAGGGCGAATGTACCATTGCGGATGGCAACATTGATGCGCTGAAGTTCCTGGTAAACGATCCTTCCGGCACCGATATTCAGGTGTCCAACCTCACTGTTGCCCATTTGTCCCTCCGGCAGGCCAACGGCTTCACCGCAGGCTACGAGTGTACTGTTGGGATAGCTGGAATACAGGGAGCTGACAAAGGGGGTACTGGCATGTTGAATGGCATCGCTGTCTTTTACTTTACCAAGGCCCCAACCATCCATGATAATCAAAATAACTTTCCTATCTTTCATATGGTAAATCTAAAAGATTTACCGCTAAATAAACCAAAATCCTTCCCATTTGGACAGGTTACACGGTTATTGATTTTTTAATTAACAATGGTTGGCACGTTTTTGGTGAAATTAACAATGTTTTAAAGATTTACGATGAAACGTCAGATAGCAGTTTTTTCTATGGGCTTCCTGGTTTGCGCTTTTATTTCAATATCGGGTTTGGATGAAGTGATCGATGCCCTGCGGAACGGTAATTCGGCAGAGATCGCAAAGTCATTTGACAATACGGTTGAGATCACCCTGCCTGCTAAAAGCAACAGCTACAGTAAAAGCCAGGCCGAACTGATTCTCAGGGATTTTTTCAATAATAACCCGGTCAAGGGTTTCGAGGTCATTCATAAAGGAGAGAATGGCGGATCACAATATTGTATTGGCACGCTCGATACAAAGAACGGGCCCTTCCGGACCACCCTCTTCATGAAACAGAAAAACAATAAACTGGTATTACAGGAGATCCGCCTGGAGAACCGGTAGGCGCTACATAATTTTTCTTTTTTCATGCACCCCGGGTATCCGGGGCTTTCTATTTACCGTACTTCCTTAGCTTTGCCGGTATGAACTATGGTGCACAACTGGAACAGTTGATCCGATATGCGTTGCAGGAGGATGTAGGCGACGGGGATCATTCTTCCCTGGCCTGTATTCCCGCAGTGGCAACGGGCAAAGCGGTGCTGAAGATCAAGGAAGACGGTATACTGGCCGGTGTGGCCGTTGCCGAAAGCATATTCAGGTATGTACAACCCGATGCTGTCTTCAGTGCCTATAAAAAGGATGGTGATACGATGATGGCAGGCGAGCTTGCCTTTGAAACTGCTGCCAGGGTACACACCATATTAAAGGCTGAAAGACTGGTATTGAATTGTATGCAGCGGATGAGCGGCATCGCTACCCTCACCCGCAGGTATGTTGAAAAATTAAATGGGTATAGAACTAAACTGCTGGATACCCGGAAAACAACACCCAATTTCAGGCTTCTTGAAAAGGAGGCCGTACGTATCGGCGGCGGGGTTAACCACCGGTATGGCCTCTACGACATGATCATGCTGAAAGATAACCATATCGACTATTGCGGCGGTATAGCGGCAGCGATCGGCAAAGCATATGAGTATGTACAAACAAGAAGGCCCGGGTTGCAGATAGAAGTGGAGACCAGGAACCTGGATGAAGTGCGTACGGTAATGGCTACAGGCCTGGTAAACCGTATCATGCTTGATAACTTTACGCCCGACCAGGTCAGGGAGGCCCTGAAAATGATAGATGGTGTGTATGAGACGGAGGCAAGCGGGGGCATCAACCTGGATAACCTGGAGGCCTATGCCGCAACGGGGGTGGATTATATCTCTACCGGTGCTATCATTCACCAGGCCAGGAGTCTCGACATGAGCCTGAAAGCGGTACCCGGCTGAATCCGGGGACTTAGTTAAAATCAGTAGTATGTCAAAAAGAAAATTACAGGTATCCGGCGGACTGGTGTACAGCACCAATCCGGATCTTAATTTAACGGTAAACCACATACCTGAAACAGATACCCTTTCTGCAGGCGAACAGCGTTTGAAGGTACGGCTCGATACCCGTCATCGTGCAGGGAAGGCCGTTACGTTGATAACAGGTTTTCGTGGAAAACAGGCTGACCTGCAGGAGCTGGGCCGGCAGTTAAAATCCTTTTGCGGTACCGGGGGCACCGTCAAGGATGGTGAGATCATTGTTCAGGGCGAAAATCGCCAAAAGATCCTTTCCTGGCTGGTGAAGAACGGTTACACTGCTTCACAGCATGTGTAATGTAGTATGGGCCTACCTTTTACCCTCGGTATTGACAGTGATTTGTTCCTTTATTTTAAAGTGTAATTACTTGAAAAAGGAATTATTTATACCTATTTTTGTATCAAATTCAGCGCATGGTCTCAAAGATCTCTGAAGGAATAAACATCAGCGTAGAAAGTTATTTTCAGCCGGAATACAGTAACCCTGTGAAAAGTGAGTACATGTTCGCTTATCAGGTAACCATTGAGAATAACAATATATTCGCGGTCAAGCTCTTAAGAAGGCACTGGCACATTTATGACAGCAACGGTATTGTGAGAGAGGTTGAGGGAGAAGGTGTTGTTGGGGTTCAGCCCCGGATCAACCCGGGTGATTCGTACAGGTATATAAGCGGTTGCAACCTGCGCAGCGAACTGGGTAAAATGTACGGCACTTATCTCGTTGAGGATATTGATAGTAATAAAACATTTGATGTGATCATCCCTGCATTCGTGATGACGGCCCCTTTTAAACTCAATTAATACTTGATGAATAACTTTGTTTTCCTTAACTTTAAAATCAGGCTTTGCGGTTTTTCAAAGGTCCTGTTTACCAGTCTTCCTATTATTTAATTTAACAATTAACTTTGTGTTGCATGATCGCTCACAGTCCTATTTTATTATCCTTGTATGGCAAAGATCACTTTTTCGAACAGTAACAATGAGTTCTACCATGAACTGAAGGCGGAAGTAGACCAATACTTTCAAGAGCGTAACCTGAAGCGGACGGGTGACTGGCGATTATTCAGTAAGACCATCATACTGGTTGGACTGGCCATTGCCATCTATGCCTTACTGATCTTTGTTCCGCTTTCCGGATGGCAGGCCCTGTTGCTTTGTATGCTCATGGGATTCATACTGGCCAGCATCGGTTTCGGAGTCATGCACGATGCCAATCACGGAAGCTATTCCTCGATTCCCCGTTTGAATGACCTGCTGGGACTAAGTGCCAATGCCATGGGCGCCAGTTCCTTCTTCTGGCGGCAGAAACACAACATCATACATCATACTTATACCAATGTGGACGGGGTTGATGATGACATCGCAAAGAGCCCGATTATCCGCCAGTGCGTAACCCAGAAATGGGTACCTGCCCATAAGGTGCAACACCTGTACCTGTTGCCGATTTATGCAATGTCTTCCATTTTCTGGATTTTCTTCATGGATTTCACCAAATACTTCACCCGGAGGATTTACACTACAGCTGCGTGGAAAATGACGGCAAAGAATCATATCATCTTCTGGATTACGAAGATTATGTACTTTTCCTTTTACATGGTACTGCCCATCCTGGTATGGGGTTTCGGCCCGTGGCTGCTGGGTTTCCTTACGCTTCATGTCACCATGGGGTTAACGCTGTCGCTGGTATTTCAACTGGCTCATGTAGTAGAGAATACGGAGTTTGAACACGTTGCCCTGGATGAGTCGAAAAACATTGAAATGGCCTGGGCAGAATTTCAGTTGCGCACCACCGCCAATTTTGCAATGAACAATAAGGTTATCTCCTGGTTTGTAGGCGGGCTGAATTACCAGATTGAACATCATCTGTTCCCGAAAATCAGTCATGTATTTTACCCGGCGATCAGCAAGATCGTGATGGCAAAATGTGAAGCCTATAACTTACCCTATAATCAATATCCTACCATGATGGAAGCCCTTGCCTCACATTTCAGGGTCATGAAATTCCTGGGAAAGAAGCCGGTTTTCACAAACCAGCAGGTGCAGGCTGCCTGAAGGCATCAGGGTTTATAACGGGCTTCGGAGAACACGGTTTCCGGGTCTGTGGACATCAGTTGTTTCAGGGACAGTTTGGGATTCTTCTCCATATACTTTTTTACAATCTGCCAACCGGCAAAAGAACCGATATTACCTGGCGAGGCCTCACCCAGTTCCTGTGTCTTGGGCCCTTCCCCGATATAATTCTTGATGATGTTATTATCTATGGTCTGTAAAAAATTGTTCTGAACAAAGAGGTTCCATATTACCTTTTCATGCGCAAGACAGTCGTCATACTGTGTTTTCGTGTACCCCATAAGTTTATATGCTTCCGTGTAGGGCATCAGCCTGGACAGGGCATACAGTCTTTTGCCGTTCTCCACCATCTGCTGTATAAGTGTCTTATCCTCCGACTTTTCTGGATACATATCCAGAATGATGTTCCGGATGCTGTTGATGGCTATATATTCCGGTTCGAAGCGGTTGGTAAGGTATTCGGGGTAGGTTTCCTGCACCAGGTCTGTTTTGTACAGGGTGTAATTCCTGCCCAGGTGATGATGTAATCCCACAATAATGGCATCTTCCGCCAGGATATCCCCGAACCCGTCCAGCGGTCCGATATAGGTGATGATCTTTTTCGGGATCTTATAGTCGGGGAAATAATATTTTACGAACTGGAGACCCTTCCGGATGTCGTTCTCATAGGGGGTGAAATCTTTGTACATGACCTGTGTACTGTCGTATACATTCCGGAAGGACCGTACAAAACTTTTTACATACGACGAAATGCTGTCTGCACTCCACCTGGGGTCGGCACCCAGAATGGCGGAAATGAAATTCTCTCCAAAAGAAGGATATTTTGCCTGTAACTGGTCGAGCTTTGCAGTGAAACCGGTGGTATCAAGACTGAACAGGTCCCTTTCAAACCTTTCCGTTGTCAATTCGATCTTGATACCCGATACATCGGGGATCTTTTCATTATTGTTGCAGGCAGCCAGCAGGAGGACCAGGATTAATATTAAAAGTTTGTTTGGCATTATTAACTACTGATGCACAAATTTAAGCTAATGTTTCTTAACGTGTTTCTAACTTGTCATTCCTGGCTGTGCAGCGCACCTAATATGATAAAGTGTATTTATTCGTGTAAATTTGTGGTATAAGTGGCAACCATCCGCTTCACTACCGATTAACATGAAAATATTCCTGGCACAGCAGAATTATCTTATCGGTAATTTTGAAAGTAACACGCAAAAGATCATTGATGCCATTGTGCAGGCCAAACAGGGGGGTGGCGACCTCATTGTGTTCAGCGAACTGAGTGTTTGCGGATATGCACCGCGTGACTTCCTGGAATTCGATGATTTCATTGATGCATGCTATGCCTCTCTTGATGTAATCAGTGAATATGCCGATACCATCGGGGTATTGGTAGGAGCGCCTGACCGCAACCCGGTACGGGAAGGTAAGGACCTGTTCAACGCCGCCTTTTTGTTGTATGAGAAAAAGATACAGGGCGTGGTGCATAAGACCTGCCTGCCCAATTATGATGTTTTTGATGAGTACCGGTATTTTGAACCATCCTACGACTGGAAAGTGCTGGAATTCAAAGGAAAGAGACTTGCTGTAACCATCTGTGAGGATATATGGAACCTGGGCGATAACCCGATGTACAGGATATGCCCGATGGACAAACTCATGTCCTTTCAGCCCGATGTCATGATCAATTTATCTGCTTCACCATTCGATTATACACATCACCAGTCCCGTAAGGCTATCATCAAAGCCAATGTGACCAAATATAAATTGCCCCTGTTCTACTGTAACAGTATTGGCAGTCAGACCGAGATTGTTTTTGACGGTTCCTCACTTGTATTTGATGCCCATGCCAATCTTTGTGGTGAGCTTCCCGCATTCAGCGAAGAAATGCGAGCGTTTGTATTGAACAACGATGGTACCATCGATTCGCCGGTGATAGAACCGGCAGAACAGGTACCTGCTGAACAGCTTGAACAGATCAGGTTCGAATCGGATCTCCAGGTTGCAGCGGTTCATGATGCCATCGTATTGGGGATCCGGGATTATTTTTCTAAAATGGGGTTTACCCGGGCTATTGTGGGCAGCAGCGGGGGTATTGACAGTGCAGTAACCCTGGCCCTTGCCTGTGAAGCACTGGGGGCATCCCATGTGCGGGCAGTATTGATGCCTTCTCCCTTTTCCAGTTCACATGCTGTGGATGACGCCGTGCAGCTGAGCGTAAACCTGGGGAATCAGTATGATGTAATCCCGATCGGCAATACCTATGAAAGTTTCCTGCAGGCTTTGCAGCCAGTCTTTAAAGACCTGCCCTTTGGCATAGCCGAAGAGAATATCCAGAGCCGTACCCGGGG
Source organism: Bacteroidota bacterium (assembly GCA_025361325.1). Taxonomy (GTDB): domain Bacteria; phylum Bacteroidota; class Bacteroidia; order Chitinophagales; family Chitinophagaceae; genus Ferruginibacter. Next base: position 2,426 of record JANYAL010000030.1, on the reverse strand, counting down.
GAATTTGCTGATGGCCATTGCCAACAAACTGGGTTATATATTGCTGAACACGTCTAATAAGAGCGAACTGGCAACGGGTTACGGAACCCTGTATGGGGATATGGCGGGCGGACTGGGTGTATTGGGCGACTGTTATAAGATGCAGGTGTATGCGCTGGGAAGATACATTAACCGTACCCGTGATGTGATTCCACTGAACATCTTCAGCAAGGCACCCAGTGCTGAATTGCGGCCTGATCAGAAAGATTCGGATACCCTTCCGGATTATTCGGTACTCGACAGCATCCTGTACCAGTATATAGAACGTACACAGGGCCCTGCCAGGATCAAAGCAATGGGATACGATGCTGCTTTAGTAGACAGCGTATTGCGGATGGTGAATATCAATGAGTACAAGCGAAACCAGTTTTGCCCCATCATACGAATTTCTCCGAAAGCATTTGGGATAGGACGCCGGGTGCCCATTGTGGCAAAATATCTAAGTTGACAGGTCCCTTTATACAAAGACTCATACTTTCTCCACGACAACAGCCGTTCCATATGCCAGCACCTCGTTGATGCCCGACATCACTTCATTGGCGTCATACCGCATATTGATGATGGCATTGGCCCCGCGTTCATTGGCATGCTGAATCATGAGCTGATAAGCCTCTTCCCTTGTCTTTTCACAGAGTTCCACATAGATGCTGAGTTTGCCTCCGAACAATGACTGAAATCCCCCACCAATATTGCCCAGCAGGCTTCGGCTGCGAACGGTAATGCCGCGTACAAGGCCTAAATGTTTAGTGATGCGGTAGCCTTCCAGATTATTGGCTGTGGTAATGAATTGCTGATCTATCATGATAATAATTTTCCGTAAAGTTACTCTCATTTTAACAAAGTTTTGCTATGGGGTATATGGTAACAAACTTATTGTTGAGGCATTGTTCGTATTTTGCAAATCTTTAATAATAAAGCTCGAGGTTATTAAGGTGGGAGGAACTGGTTTATCCGGGAAGAACATAATAAAAACATAAAACATTATAAAACATATGGCTCAGACTTCAGACGACATACGTATACTGAATGAAAAGATCGGACATGCCGCGTTATTCGTGAACCGGATCAATGATGAACTGGGAAAGGTTATCGTGGGACAGCAGGGGATGATAGAACGCCTGCTCATCGGGTTGCTGAGCGACGGCCATATACTGCTGGAGGGAGTGCCGGGGCTTGCAAAAACACTTTCCATCAAATCCCTTGCGCAGACCATTCATGCGGGTTTCAGCCGCATACAGTTCACGCCCGACCTGTTGCCGGCCGATGTGGTGGGCACCATGATCTACAACCAGGCCAGGAACGAGTTCATGGTCCGCAAAGGTCCCATTTTCAGCAATTTCATACTTGCGGATGAGATCAACAGGGCGCCGGCCAAAGTGCAGAGTGCATTGCTTGAAGTGATGCAGGAACGTCAGGTAACGATTGGAGAGACCACCTACAAACTGGATGAACCCTTCCTTGTCATGGCAACCCAGAATCCTATTGAACAGGAAGGCACATACCCTTTACCGGAGGCACAGGTAGACCGGTTCATGCTGAAAGTGCTGGTGGACTATCCTTCTAAAACAGAAGAACAGCTTATCATTCGCCAGAATACACTTGGCCTCAGTTTTCCTCCAGTGAATGCCGTGGCATCCACCAGCGAGATATTATCTGCCAAGCAACTGGTACGGCAGGTGTACCTGGATGAAAAAGTGGAGAATTACATTCTGGATATTGTCTTCGCCACCCGTTTCCCGGACAAATACAACCTGCCTAAGCTTAAACCACTCATCAGCTTCGGCGGTTCGCCCAGGGCGAGCATCAACCTGGCACTGGCAGCCAAGGCCTATGCTTTCCTGAACAAGCGTGCTTTTGTGATACCGGAGGATGTGCGGAGCATCTGTAAGGACGTGTTGCGCCATCGCATCGGGCTGAGTTATGAGGCAGAGGCTGAAAGTGTGAATGCGGAGCAGATCATTACTGAGATTGTAAGGGTGGTGCATGTGCCTTGAGCGGATACCCCCTAAAGCCCCCCGGAGGGATACTTTGAAGCATAAAACAACCTGAAGTTCTTTTATAAAAATTCATTTTTTAATCAAATCATAGTTGTTTAAAAAGAAGACCGATATAAAAACAAAAGCCACTGGCAATGTATCTTCAGGCGAGGAGCTTATATTAACGACAGAAGAAATACTACGTAAGGTTAGGGAGCTTGAGATAAAGAGCAAGAAGATCACCACCCATTTGTTCACGGGAGAGTATCATTCTGCTTTTAAAGGGAAGGGTATGAGTTTCCGGGAGGTAAGGGAATATTATGCCGGTGATGATATCCGGTTCATTGACTGGAACGTGAGCGCCAGGTTCAGCCATACGTTTACCAAGGTCTTTGAGGAAGAAAGGGAACT
>JANYAL010000012.1 GCA_025361325.1 Bacteroidota bacterium | reverse complement strand
GCACTGTTAACAAGGCGAAGACCGACAACAGCCTGAAGAAATTCTTTGACGACAATAACGTGGAAGGATGTTTCACCCTGCTCAACAATGCCGACGGGCAGGTAACGGTATATAATATGACCCTGGATACCCAGCGTTTCTCACCTGCTTCCACCTTCAAGATCGTGAACTCATTGATTGGTCTGCAGACGGGGCGTATCACCGATGAGAAGATGGTGATAAAATGGGACGGGGTGAAACGGTCACATGATAACTGGAACAAGGACATGGATATGACCGAAGCCTTTAAAGTAAGCTGTGTTCCCTATTACCAGGAAGTGGCGAGGCGCATCGGGCATGATACCATGCAACTATGGATCGACAGCATCGGTTACGGCAATAAGAACATCAGCGGTCCTATTGATTCCTTCTGGCTCAATAACCGCCTGAAAATATCACCGGATGAACAGCTGGGCCTGGTGAAGAAACTATACTTCGACCAGCTTCCCTTTAGAAAGAGTGTACAGCAAATGGTGCGTGAAGTAATGCTGCAGGAAGACAATACCCTGTATAAGCTTAGTTACAAGACCGGCACAGATACCGATGAAACCGGGCGGGACCTTGCCTGGATAACAGGCTGGGTGGAAGAGAATAATCATGTATATTTCTTTGTCACATTCGTGCGGGCTTTGAAACCGGGTACCGACCTGGTGACTGCAAGGATGAACATCACCAGGGGCATCCTGAAGCAACTGGGTTTTCTGCAAGGGAAAAAATAAAAACAACAGCCATGCATAAATTCTGTCTTATTCTTTTTACGGCGCTATGTGTAAGGAGCATAAGCATTGGTCAGCAACTGAATAACCTGCTCATCACGGAAAAAAGTTTCGCGGGTATCACAAATAACACAGGTATCGCAGAGCTGGAGCGTTTATTCGGTAAGCAGCATGTAAAAGATGATATTGATTACGGTCCGGAGGGAGCTGATACGATTCAGGTAACCAAAGTATATCCCGGCAATGCAAGGGAGATTGTTGTTTTCTGGACAAAGAACGGGTATCACAAAAGGATTGCCTCACTTGAAACATACCAGGTCGGGTCACCTTATGTTACAGCAAGCGGGCTAAAGATCGGCACCAAATTAGGGAAGCTTTTGCAGGTTAATGGGCATGCTTTGAGTTTTTCCGGACCGGGTTGGGATTATGGCGGCTATATTTCATCCTTTCACAATGGTAAACTGGCCCATTCCAATATCAGTTACCAGCTTTTCAATGGTGATGGCCTGCCTGATAAATTACTGGGCGATGTGCATTTGAGCACAGACATGCCCCTGGTGAAAAATAATCTCAATCGGTTATACATTGGCAGGATCATCCTCGTGCTTTCCAGGACCGATTGAAGCTGTTAAAGATTCTCAAAACCATTTTTTCAATTCAACTATCTTCGGGCTTAATGGTTAATTTGCTGCCTCTATGTTAGGTTTCCAGCATATTGAATATTTGTTAGCCCTTGCGGCCATTCCTGTAATGCTGCTCCTCTACTTTTTTGTTTTGGATTATAAAAGAAGAACGGCGCTCAGGATCGGCGATGCAAGACTTGTACAGGAGCTAACCCGGGAATATTCTGCCAGACGGTTCCGGTTCAAATTTCTGCTGATCGTAAGTGCATTTGTCCTGCTTGCCCTGGCGCTAGCCAACCTGCGTTATCCAACAGGCACGGAAAAAGTAACCCGCAACGGCATTGATGTGATGATTGCCCTGGACGTCAGTAAGAGTATGCTTGCTCAGGATGTTAAGCCATCCCGGCTGGAAAGAGCCAAGCAGGTTCTGGGTAAACTGCTGGACAAGGTCACCAACGACCGCTTCGGCATTGTTGTCTTTGCCGGCAAGGCCTACCTGCAGATGCCCCTCACCGGTGATCATGGGGCTGCAAAGATGTATCTCTCCACGGCGACCCCGGATGTTGGGCCTACCCAGGGTACTGTCATCGGCGATGCACTGGAAATGTGTAAGAGCTCTTTCGATGCCCGGGAAAAGAAATACAAATCCGTTATCCTGATCAGCGACGGCGAGGATCATGATGAAGGCGCTATTAAGATGGCAGAACAGATGGCCGGGGAAGGTATCGTGATCAACACAATTGGTATCGGATCGCCACAGGGTTCCACGATCATGGATCCCGGCACCAACGAAGTCAAAAAGGATGTAAACGGGAATGTAGTGGTTACCCGGCTGAATGAGGATGAGCTGCGGAATATAGCGGCTAAGGGCAAGGGCATCTACCAGTTATTCACGAATACGGATGAAGTGGTCTCCACGCTGGATAAGCAATTGAGTAATATGGACCAGCGGGAAGTTACAGAAGATTCATTGGTGAATTACAGAAATTATTTTACCTATTTCTTATTTGCAGCGCTGTTACTACTGATACTGGAGATAATAATTGGGGAAAAAAATAAAAGCGTTGATAGCTGGCAGCAGGCTGCTGGCCGAAAGATGCAAAACTTACACGCTAAGCCATTAGTGGTGGTGCTGTTTTTGTTCTGTATGATAGTGCCGGGGGGCATTTTAGCACAGGGAGAAAAAGCGATCATCCAAAAAGGGAATGAGGCCTATGCAAAAAAGGATTATGAAACGGCGATAACGCTGTATAAAAAAGCTACTGATAAGGATCCTTCCAATTCCATCGCCCAATACAATATGGGGAATGCATTGTACCGGAACAATAAGACGGATGAAGCGGTCCTTGCGTATGATCAGGCTGCAACGGGTTCCCCTGATGCGGTGGACCGGTCCCGGGCATTTTACAATAAGGGGGTGGTGTTGCAGAACAACAAAAAGATACCTGAATGTATAGACGCTTATAAGCGTGCGCTTAAGCTGAACCCACAGGATGAGGATGCCCGGCAGAACCTGCAAAAAGCCCTGCAACAGCAGAAACAGCAGCAGCAAAAGGAACAAAAGGATAAAAAACAACAGAAGCCCAAGGAAGATCAGCAGAATAAGGAAAAGCAGAAACCCAAAGAAGAGGATAAGAAAAACGAACAGCCCAAACCCCAGCCTTCCAAACTAAGCAAACAGGATGCCGAGGAAAAGCTCAGGGCATTGCTGCAGCAGGAGAAGAACCTGCAGGATAAACTGAAGAAAGTGAATGTGGGGAGTCCGGATAAACCTGAAAAGGATTGGTAGCCGGCTAAGCTCATATTATGCTTAATTTTGCGTCAATTTCCTCATCATGCAGTTCTATTGTGAATCACTAACGGAATATAAGCGTCTCCTCACACGGGAAGTGCGGATCGGCAACCTCTTATTGGGTGCCGGCCATCCTATTCGCGTTCAAACTATGACCACCACCGATACCATGGATACCCTGGCCACGGTGGAACAATGCATTCGCTGTATAGAAGCAGGTGCTGAGCTGGTTAGGATAACTGCGCCTTCAAAAAATGAAGCGGAAAACCTCAGGAACATCAAAAAAGAATTACAGAAACGGGGATACCATACCCCGCTTGTTGCGGATATCCATTTTACGCCAAATGCGGCTGAGATCGCAGCCAGGATTGTGGAAAAGGTACGCGTGAATCCGGGTAATTATGTAGATAAGAAAAAATTCGAGCAGATAGATTTTACCGATGCTGAATATGCGGAAGAGATCGAAAGAATCAGAGAGCGGTTCACCCCACTGGTGCGGATCTGCAAGGAATACGGCACCGCTATGCGCATAGGCACCAACCATGGAAGCCTGAGCGACCGGATCATGAGCCGTTACGGTGATACTGCCATCGGAATGGTGGAAAGCGCCATGGAATTCCTGCGTATAGCCAGGGCTGAGGATTATCACCAGATCGTGCTCAGTATGAAGAGCAGTAATACACAGGTGATGGTGCAAGCCTATCGCCTCCTGGTTAACCATATGCAGGAGGAGTTCGGTGTGTGTTATCCACTACACCTGGGGGTTACTGAAGCGGGTGACGGATCGGATGGCAGGATAAAGAGCGCAGTGGGCATCGGCACCCTGCTGGAGGATGGCATCGGGGATACCATTCGGGTAAGCTTAACCGAAGATCCGGAACTGGAGATTCCGGTTTGCAGGGATATAGTGAAGCGGTATTCGGGAACTGCAGTTCAGGCATCATGCCAACCAGGGCAAGATATAAGCAGTCTTCCGTATTCACCTTTTGAATATGCAAGGAGGGAAACGTTTGAAGTGGGTAATATTGGAGGGAAGAAAGTGCCTGTTGTTGTAGCCGATCTCAGCAAGCTGGAAAGGATCACACCGGCCAGCCTGCCGGATATAGGATACCATTATGATGCTGCCACCGATAAATGGAATATCGGTGATGCGGCAGCGGATTATATCTACACGGCGGGTAACCGGGAACTGGATTTTGCTTTGCCCGGAACACTAAAAGTCATATTACCTCATAGTTCCTGGCAAAGATCGACTGATAAAACGGTCTGTTTTCCTGTAATGGATCTGGAAACCTACCTCGATGATCATGCAGCAAAGTCTGATCAAATGAATTTTGTGATGATCGACTGTTCATCTGAAGGATACCCCGCCCAGCAGATCAACAGGGTCTTCGAAGAGCTGAAGCAGGACTCCAAGGCTGTGCTTTGCCTGCTTTCGACGCAACGGAATGCCCTGCAATGTGTTCGGAGGATGTTCATTGAACTCATGAACAAAGGCGTCATGAACCCGGCCATCCTGATCTGTAACAGCAATAAGACAACAACAGACGAAAGCCTGATCCATTATGCCATCGAGGCTGGAGGTCTGCTGTTGGACGGGTTCTCAGACGGGGTCTGCTTCAGGTATCATGATGGCGACAACACGGTTGCCCCGCAGATCAAATTACTGAACACGGTTGCCTTCGGTATACTACAGGCTACGCGTACACGAATTTCAAAGACGGAATACATCAGCTGTCCCAGTTGCGGCCGTACCCTATTCGATCTGCAGGAAACGACGGCCAGGATAAGGGCTGTGACCAGTCACCTGAAGGGACTGAAGATCGCAATCATGGGCTGCATCGTGAACGGTCCGGGTGAGATGGCAGATGCTGATTTCGGCTACGTGGGCAGTGGCGTGGGGAAGATCACATTATACAAGGGAAAGGAGATCGTTAAGCGGAATGTGGACAGTGCCATTGCGGTGGACGAACTGATCGGTCTGTTGAAAGAGAATGGGGCCTGGGTGGATACCCCCTCCGCCTCCTGATGAGTGAACCGGCGAACCGTAAGAGAAATTACTGGATCTTTTATTGTTGAACCGCCAAACAAAATTTTACAATCTAACAATGGGAACCACTTTAGGGGTTTAGTATATGCAAACAGATTTTCTCGTTATCGGTAGCGGAATTGCAGGATTGACCTATGCCCTGAAACTGTCAGCAGAACGTCCGGATAAAACAGTGACCCTGCTTACCAAGACCCAAAGCGATGAGACCAATACCAAGTATGCACAAGGTGGCATTGCCGGGGTCATGGATGCAGACAATGACAGTTTTGGCAGGCATATTGAGGATACATTGATTGCCGGAGACGGCTTATGTGATAAAGAGATCGTGGAGATTGTGGTCCGGGAGGGGGTGGAGCGCATCCGGGAGATCATTGACTGGGGCGCTGAATTCGATAAGGACAGTTCGGGCGATTATGCGTTGGGGAAGGAGGGTGGCCACAGTGCCTTCCGTATACTGCACCACAAGGATGTGACGGGAAAGGAGATGGAAAGAGCCCTGCTGGAAGCCATCCGCACACGACCCAATATACAGGTCATCAGCCATTGTTTTGTACTGGATCTCATTACCCAGCATCACCTGGGTTACCTCGTAACCAAGGCCACACCGGATATAGTATGTTTTGGGGTATATGTGCTGAACCTCAATACCAGTAAGATCGAGAAGATACTCTCCTCCATCACCCTGCTGGCTACAGGGGGGAACGGGCAGGTATACCGTACCACCACCAATCCTTCCATTGCTACCGGCGACGGCGTTGCCATGGTCTACCGGGCCAAGGGAAGGATCGAGAATATGGAATTCATACAGTTTCATCCAACAGCTTTATATGAACCTGGTGTGCGGGGACAATCATTCCTCATAACCGAAGCGGTCCGCGGAGACGGGGGGATACTTCGCAATCTCCAGGGAGCGGCTTTCATGGAACGGTACGACAGCCGTAAAGACCTGGCCCCCCGAGATATTGTTGCCAGGGCCATCGATAACGAAATGAAAGTTGCAGGTACCGAGCACGTTTTCCTGGATTGCCGGCATTTCAGCAAAGAAAAATTCACTGCACATTTCCCCAACATATATGAGAAATGCCTGAGCATCGGTATCGATATCACCAAAGACCTCATACCAGTGGCGCCTGCAGCGCATTACAGTTGCGGTGGTATAAAGACAGACGAATGGGGAAAGACCTCTATCAATAATTTATATGCCGCTGGTGAATGTGCTTCAACCGGTCTGCATGGCGCCAACCGGCTTGCCAGTAATTCACTGCTGGAAGCCATGGTCTTTGCTCACCGGGCCTCTCTCGATTCAGTAAAACGGTTTGATGACCACATCATTTCGTCCTTCCCCGCAGTATTGGGAAGCAATGTGCCGGATTGGAATGCTGCTGGCACCAATGCACCCAGGGAAATGATCCTGATCACGCAGAGCCTGAAAGAGATGAAATTGCTCATGAGCGATTATGTGGGTATCGTGCGCAATAATGAAAGACTGGACCGCGCCATGAAAAGGCTCGACCTTTTGTATGAAGAAACGGAAGCCCTTTATCAGAAGACCATCGTATCACCCCAGCTATGTGAACTCCGGAATATGATCACGGTATCATACCTGATCGTGAAATGTGCCCAGTTCCGCCATGAGAGCAGGGGGCTTCATTATAATACCGATTATCCGGGTAAAAGCTTATTGGTGCAGAATATTGATCTTTAAACATAAACACCTGAAACCAGAACCATTAAATAAATACCATGTATTATATCATTTACGGTTCCCTGTATCTCTTTTCCTTATTGCCCTTCTTCATTATTTATCATATCAGTGATGGTGTTTATTTCCTGATGTATTATGTATTTGGTTACCGTAAAAAAGTGGTGATGGCCAACCTGCAGATTGCTTTTCCGGAAAAGACCTTGAAAGAAAGGAAGAAGATCGCCAAACGGTTCTATCATAATCTTGCCGATACGTTCATGGAGATCATTAAGTTCATATCCATGAGTGAACGGACATTTGCCAAAAGATGCCACGGGAATTTCGAGTTATTGAATGAACTGGGCAAAAAAGGGAAAAACATTCAGCTACATTCGGGGCACCAGTTCAACTGGGAATATGCAAGCCTCATCCTATCCAAAAACATTACTACCATACCTTATTATGCTGTTTATATTCCTATAAAGAACAAGTCCATGGAAAAGATCTTCCTGAAGATCAGGCAGCGCTACGGAGCCCGTTTCATAGATGCCACTGCATTCAAAACAAAGAAAGACGAACTGTTCAGGGAGAAGTACACGCTTGCCCTGGCGGCTGATCAAAACCCCGGTAATCCGGCAACGGGATACTGGCAGAATTATTTTAACCGTCCGGCACCCTTTATCACCGGACCGGAAAAAGGTGCGATAAAGAATGATACGGCAGTGGTCTTTTTACGTTCCCGGATCACCAGGCGTGGCCAGTATGAATGTGTTTCCACGTTGTTTACAGAGCATGCAGCATCAACATCTCCAGGTGATATCACCCGCGGATTCAGGGATTTTTTGGAGAAAGTGATCCGGGAAGAGCCGGATAATTATCTATGGACGCACCGTCGCTGGAAATGGGATTATAAACCAGCGTTTATTGATAACTGGATTGATCTGTCAGCGAAGGCGCCGGATTAGTTTAAAATATACTTTTCATCCCCGGTTCATTTACTCTTGTGAATTTGTAATACTCCCTGATTCCATTACATTTTGTGCTTGCCATAGCTGGTTTGATCAAAATGCTGCTATTCATAGAAAATAATTTCCCCATTTTTCGGATTTATACCATTTAGGCGGCCCCTGTATTTCTTAATTTTTGCGGGACAAAGTCTGGGTTCATCTGTCCG
>JANYAL010000010.1 GCA_025361325.1 Bacteroidota bacterium | reverse complement strand
GACAGTGTATTGCCATCACTGCCCGTATTGATGTGTACGATGAAATTTCCGGCAGGCAATGCATTTTGCAAAAGCAAAGTTACCTGCATGGTGAAAGTACCTGCCACGCAACTACTGCTGATTGAATTAACAGGCCATACCCCTGGACTTATGGAAAATTCAGATCCGGTTGATGTTAGTGAGGTGCAGGCAACAGGTTTGTCAAAATTAAGAACCAGCCTGTCCGGTTGGCATTGATCAAAACCTATTGTTTGAATGACCGGAGCAACCGTGCTCTGGGTAATAACGAACGAGGTGCTGGTACCCGGTGGCATTGTATTATTGCAGGTATCGATAAACGTATCCCCGTCAGTTCCGTTATTGACGAGCAATTGGTAATTACCCGGCGGCAAAGGATTCTGGAGCATAATATGCAAGGTATCGGTATACTGCGCTCCAGTGGTACAGGCAGATTGCACCGAAGCAATTACAGGGTTGCCTGGTAAAATGGAAAACTCACTTCCGGAAGGGGTTACGCTGGAACACCATACTGGTCTCGTAAGAGCAATATTCAGTACAGTAGGTGCACAACCGGAATAATTAACTGCACTGATATTGACAGGCCCTGATGCAGTTTCGGTAAAAGGTATCTGAAACCCGGTAACTATACTGTCGCCACAGGCATCTTTGAATGTATTTCCATCAGACCCTGGGTTAACAACAAGGGTATAATTACCGGAAGCCAGCGGATTCTGCAGGTTTATTGTGAGTCCGGTAATAGAATAATTGCCTCCGCTGCATTGCGATGTCACGCCGGTGATTACCGGGTTACCGGGTGTAATGGAAAACTCGCTGCCGGAAGCCGTAACTGTGGAACATAGGATATCTTTTGAGAAAGCAACCTGTAACTGATTTGCGACACAGGGAGGCGAATTTACACTGTTAATCGTTGGAAGGATATTATCAGTTATGACTGCATCTCCTCCAGTGAAAACCAACGAGTATCCCAGTCCTGAATTTGACCAGTTGGTGACCATCAGCATATAATCGTGACCGGCCCGTACGGTTGCCAGTTGATTAAATGGCGGATATGCACTCCCCGCACAGTTTACATTACCTGTGCCAGTAGGAGTACAGCCGGTATTGCCTAAAATTCCGCTGATATTCACGGAAACCTGCATGTTTCCCATGGTAAAGACATCATCCAGGTTGGTATGCCCTGTAACATCAAATAATGTCCAGTCAAAATCATCTGAATTGCTGCCTGGTTTTATCAGAAAGCCAAGTCCAAGTGTACCGGGGCTGTAGCAATGAAATTTATACCAGAATGAATTATCGGATGTTATGATATCGGGTGCACAGGGTGACGGGGTAACATTGGGGCCTGTACAACTGTTTACACTGTTTTGGTAAAAAGAAGTAGTACCACATACAGCAATGGCAGTCTGCGGAGTCATTCCCGGGTAAGTGGAGCAGGCAGATTGAGGTCTTTGTATGGGTAAAGGCTTGATTATTTGTGCAGCACTGGATATAGGTAATACCACTAAAAAAAAAGCCCATAATCGCATGCTGTTACTAATGTAGCTATAAATTTAATTAAAATAATCAGAATCCGGGTCATTATTGGAAATTTTCATTCATTGCAATCAAACAATATTTCTTAAAAATCTCCGCAAATCTGGTATAAACGTAGTCCGGTAAAGGAGAGGTATAATAAAAATCCCCTCAATCTTGTTGATCGGGGGGATTTCTATTATTAAAAATGTCAGATTACTTTGTTCCCTTGTCCTTAGAAATATACTCCTTATTGCCTTTTGAATTGATATAATAATGTCCTCCCCTGGGGCCTTCATAAATGGTCCTGCCTTTAGCATCTGTTCCAATAGTTTTATCAGCAGTTTTGGTAGAGGAGGTTGGAACTGTTGTTGTAACTGAAGTTTTAGTTGATTTTGGCTGAACAGTTGTGGTTGTTGTAGTAGGTGTTTTTGTAGTAGTTGTTGTAGAAGTTGTTGCTTTGGCTTTATCCTTGTTTACTTTAAGACGCATGTCCGGAGTGCCGTCTTTATTGACACCGGTTGACTTATGGGATTTTGTATCGTCTTTTTTTGGTTGGGCGAACGTTACTGTCAATGCGCCGAATAATAAGAACGTGAGGATGGTGATCTTTTTCATAATTGATTGTTTAATAGTTTTATTGATCTGTTTAGTTAATAAAATTTAAATTTTAATGCCGCCCGGTAATATTCCTTCCAGTTTTGATTTCGCAAAATCCTCAATTTTCTCAAGGGTACTTTCCTCATGGGCTGGTGGAGCTGTATTGGTGGTATCCGTAGCTGCAGGTGTAGCAGTTGAAGTACTGCCATGAAGTGCTTGTTCAATATACTGGGCAGCCATCGGAACCTTATCTTTGATAAATTGCTCAATCGTATTCAAGATGCTATGCGACTGATCTGCGGATATTCCGTGATTGTCCTGTAATTGCTGTACTAATTGCTGATCCATACATGTGTTTTGTTTGATGAAGGAATAATTATTTATTAAACGTCTTTAAGAAGTTGAAGATAGAAGTTTTTTTCAAAAAGCCGGCAATTCAGAAATAAATGTTATTTAAATACTTGTTAATTTTAATGGACATTCTATACACTGCAATGACATAGCCGAACCGATGCTTCTGCGCTGGCATATTTTGACAATTGAGTGCAGATATATTGTTATTTTTAAATTATTACTATATGCTTATCAATCCTATTCTATGTTTTGCAGGATATAGACCTTTATCATGTATTACCCGGGCAAATGTAGATTAAAAAAATGTGGAGGTCCTTTATAAAAGGACCTCCACATTTTAGATCGGACAAAATAAAATCATCAGGTCAATTGATCAATACCTTACCCCTGGCCAACCTGTCACCTGCATTATTCCTTACTTCAACAAAATATATGCCCGCTCCGGCCATCCGCAGGTCAACATCCATCCTTTCGTAAGAGCTATTAATAGGATATACTTTGGAATATACCAATGCGCCTTTGGCATCAAAAACATGCAAAGTTCTTGGGGTATTATCACCAGCGCTACTGTAATACCTGACCTGGAACAGACCTGAGTTGGGACTGGGATATATGAAAAGCTTCCTGGCATCGATCTGGTTGATGAGGACATTGTTAGAGGTAGCGGAACAGCCGTTGATATCGGTTATCGAAACTGTATAACTACCTATATCATCCACACCTACGGTAAGGGAAGTGCCGGTGACACCGGGCATCAACAATCCGTTCTTTTTCCAAAGATAACTCACTGCAGCCGGGTTGGCATTGGTAACGCTTATGGTGGCGAACAGACCGGGGTAAAGATTTGTGGTCGGACTTGCAGTTAGCGATACCTGGGTATATGGGTAAATATTATATGTGATCGTGTTTGTTGTTACCGTTGCAGGGATGGCACAAAGGGCATTTGAGGTGACCACACAACCGATCAGGTAAGTACCCGGTAAATTGGCAAATGTAAAAGTGCTTCCGCCGTTTGGCACGGTAATGCCATTCACTTTCCAGGTATATATCGGCGCTGTGCCCAGCCCTGTACCCGTAACCACAAATGTATTGGCCACTCCGTTACAACTGGACGTGTTGCCGTTCAGCATGGCCGTAGGAATTACCCCGTTCACCGTAATATAGTTTGCCTGTGTTGAAGTATTTGTTCCGGCAGCGTTGGTAACGGTCAGAGATACATTGTATACTCCGTTGGTATTGTAGGTCACTACAGGATTCGGCAGTGTTGAAGTGGAGGGCGTTCCTCCCGGAAAACTCCAGGAATAAGAGGATATGTACCCGCTGGAAGTACTCGTAAACTGCACTGAACTGCCAAAACAGACCGATGCATTATTGGCCGTAAAACCAGCCACCGGCGGCACTAACCCGGTACTGCCATCGATCCGGATGGGTTGGGCATAGGGCTGTGAAACACTGTTTCTGGTTTCCACCCACATAGCTACCGCCTGGTCATTCACCACTTTTGTCATGTCCATTCTCAGTTTGTCCTTCACATAGGTGCCTAAGGCTACCGGATCCCCGGCCCAAACGGTATTCCCGTTATTATCAAGCTTGGAACCATAGATGAAATAAGAAATGGCGCTGTTGTATTTCTCCAGCATCAGTACAGGTGAGTTATCACTAAAGGTGGAAATGGCCAAAGGAACTATAAATGGTGTGCCTGTTATGGGATAGACCACTTTTGCATTATCCGATAACTGCCTGGCCCCTGTCTGTTTATTAAATCGTTGAACATAGGTTCCCTGTAAACCCTGTGAGGCGTCTGTAACCCTACAACTGGTCCAAACGGTATTGGTAGACGGTATCATGGCAATTTTTGTATCCTGTTCATAAATGGCATTATTGGTGGCAAAATCAGAACCATTGATCCCCCAGGGTAATGTGCCATCGGGGTTCACCCGCTGCAGGTAAGAGTCGAACCTAAAACCCGTGGATCCAAAATAAGCCAGGAAAAGGGTATCATTATGCATGGCCGGCGAATAGTTCCGGTTAAAAGCTGTGGTCTGGTTACTCAGTTGTATCGGGGCTGCCCATTGGGCTATGCCATTGGCGTCGTAACGCTGTGCCCAGAGGATGGAACTGATGCCAAAAGATACAGCCCTGTCATGAAAAACATGAATGAACCCGTTCCCGGATAATGGCAACAGATGACCGGGTACAGTTCGGTGTGTTCCTATATTAGGTAAAACAGGCACATTACCGGGCCATACATTTGATCCGTCTGCAGCTGCAAGCCTTTGCATAAACGCCCTGGTTCCAGCAACCTGGTCCAGCCAGCTTACTATCACATCATTATTGGGCAGAAC
>JANYAL010000369.1 GCA_025361325.1 Bacteroidota bacterium | reverse complement strand
CTGAAGAACTTATTAAAACAACTCCCAGATGAGGATGCCGGGAATATCATTGCCAGCCTCATCATTGAAAGGCAACTGCAGAAAATAAAGACAAAAATGGAATTCTCTTCTGGTACGGAGGACACAAAGGAAGAAAAATGGTAATGATTTTCAGGAAACAGATTCCCTTTTAGAAGGAGAATAGCCATACGTCAGTTCCTGTACCTTGGATTTGTCCTCTTTTTCCTTTTTCAGGTCGAACATAGTACCAAATACATGATCCCATAAGGTAGAGCTAACCCCAAAGCCTAATTCGGTATTCTTATAGTGGTGCAGGTGATGGTTACGCCAAAGTGGTTTCATCCATTTAAAAGGCGGATTCCAGGCATGGATGGCGTAATGCATCGATCCGTAGATAAGGTAGCCCAGTATAAAACCCGGGAAAAATGCAAATGCATAACTGCCTGCCCCAAATAAACTGCCAACTAAATATATCAGTATAAAAATAGTTGATGCCAGTATCAGGCTGGGTACGGGCGGCATAAAGAGTCTCTCCTTGTCCCTGGGATATTCATGATGGTTCCCGTGAATGATATAAACTATCTTCTGTGCCCGTGGACTTTCTGCATAAAAGTGGAACGCGAAACGGTGAATCATGTATTCAAATAAAGACCAGAAGAACATACCGGCCATGAAAGTGAACAGGATGTGCAGCGCATTAAACTGATATCGCTCATAGCTGTAATACAACAAGAAGCCGATTATGGGCATGTATAAGCCCCAGATCACCAGCGGATGGGTCTTTGTAAGATACTCCAGGTATTGGTTCTTAAATAATTGTGCCTGGCCCTTATTATGTATCTTCTCGAATTTCATAATTCCGTATTGATATACAAAAATAGCAATTCAATTGAAAAAGCAGCGTACTGAAGGCAGATTTTAGCAATATTTAATTGACTATTTTTGGTCACAAATTACAGAAAATGAAGCTGGTAACCTATTTAAAAGACGGACATGATCAATTGGCCATGCTGATTGAAGGTAATTTATATGATACCGACGCATTGCATCCTGATCTGCCCATCAGTATGGCCATGTTCCTTAACTATTGGGAAGACGTATTGCCCATGGCGGCCGCTGTGGAAAAAAGGATCAGGGAAGGGGCAGGACGTACGGTCATGTCCAGGCCCTATGAAAGCGCAGAGATACTGGCTCCCGTTCCAAACCCAACCAGCTGCCGGGATGGATATGCATTCCGCCAGCATGTAGCCGCAGCAAGACGTAACCGTAAACTGGATATGATACCTGAGTTCGACCAATTCCCCATTTTCTATTTTACCAATCATAACAGTATCCAGGGCCCGGGTGATATACTATGTATGCCCGACCATTTTGAAAAGTTGGATTTTGAACTGGAGGCTGCCATTGTGATCTGTAAACCCGGCCGAAATATTCGCGCGGCGGAGGCAGATACGTATATCGGCGGGCTGATGATCATGAACGACATGAGTGCAAGAAAATTACAAATGGAAGAAATGCTCCTAAACCTGGGCCCGGCCAAAGGAAAGGATTTTTCAACGGTCATCGGTCCTATGCTGGTTACACTGGACGAACTGGAACCATACGAAATACCCTGCAAGGATAACCACACCGGCAAGGCCTGGAACCTCAACATGAAATGCCGGGTAAATGGAATACAGGTCAGCGAAGGAAATTTGGGTGATATGGACTGGACCTTTGCTGAGATCATTGAACGCTGCAGTTATGGCGTACAACTTATGCCGGGCGATATCATAGGTAGCGGTACTGTGGGAACGGGTTGTTTCCTGGAATTGAACGGCACCGGTAAACTGCTTAACCCCGGGTATACTGAACAATGGCTGAAAGAAGGAGATGTGGTGGATATGGAAATAGATGCGCTGGGTAAACTTACAAATTCAATTGTAAGGGAAGACACTGAATTTAGTATTTTGGCTTTGAAGAAGGATAAAACGGATTAACAAAAACATGCAATGAAAGCAGGTACTGAAATATCTCGCCTTCGTGATCAATGTGTCAAGTTAACTTAAATAGTATGCTATCGCTGGATTTAAAAGACCTAAAGCCATCTGAAGTACAGAACTATCTGCAACATGCCATTGCACCCCGGCCTATTTGTTTTGCATCTACCATTAACAAGGCCGGTAATATTAACCTGAGCCCTTTCAGCTTTTTTAACCTCTTTTCCTCTAATCCGCCGGTAGTAATATTCTCCCCGTCCAGAAGGGTTCGGGATAACACCTCCAAACATACCC
>JANYAL010000309.1 GCA_025361325.1 Bacteroidota bacterium | reverse complement strand
AGTGCCTTTTTAATATCATCGATGCCCACCCGCTGATTGCCGAATTCTATTTCCACCTTCGCGTCGAACCAGTCGAGGCCACTACTGACGTGAATATGAGTATTGGGTCTGGCAGTGTTGAACCGGAAATTTCGTAATGCCTCAAATCCATATACCGGGATCTTCATCTCTTTCATGGCATCAACAAACAAAAAGAACCAGTTATTTCGAAGCACCTCTGCCCCTTTCAGTACCAGGTTGTTGTTGTCACCGGGGCGGGCGAACAGGGAATGCAGGTTTTCCAGTTTCTTTAAAAATCTTTCCTCGGCTTCCTTGTTGCGTTTTACAATGAGTACTTTGTCGTGGTCGGGTATAATGATATTATCGCGGTCCGATGCTTTAGTCTCGAAACCCGCATAGTTGAAGATTGGCTGAAAGACGAGGTAGTCTCCTTTTTCCTGCAACTGCAGTCTTATTTCCGGCTCCCCGCTTTTTATTTCTCGGATCAGGCTTTTATCGAATTCCACCTGGTATTCCCGGCTTAGGGGGAGAACTATCTTCTGCATCTTTTCTTCCCAGTTCTCTTTGCTGAGCTGTATATTCCCTTCTCTCAGGAATTTCTCGGCCTGCAACACATCGTCCGGTTTTTGCCAGAGGTACAAAACTTGGTCATGCATGAAGACAAGGCTGCTGTTGCACTGGTTTTCCGTGAAGGGGATGGCGTTTCCATGAAGTTTTACGGTGCAGGCGATCTCATAATGATTATTCCTGGCAAGCACTTTGAAAAATGGGGAAACGAAATGATCGCTAATTTCAATTTCCTTAAGCTGTTCTGTCTTGAATGGCTTTAGCGTGGGGAGATAATAAATGAAATTATTAGAAGCCTGTTCCTCGAATATTTTTTTCAGTTTAGGATGCAGGTATTCTGCGATCAGTGCCTTGGTTTCCTCCGGCAGGTCGTCACCGTCGGTATGAATAATGTTTTCCCAGATTCCGCTGAAAGGCGAATTACGGTCAAGGTATTTATTGATCTCCGTGCTTTGGAGTTTACGCACCTGTTGTAAGAGCTGTTTGTCGCCTTCATTGAAATGGTCTGTATTGACAAATTTTGCAAGGTCGATCTTTTCTACTTTTCCGGCATAGCGTTTATTTTCCTCATCTGCCTCACCCTGTATAGTATCAATGTTGAAATAGGGATATATATCCGTATTGAAGTTGAAAACGATCCCCAGTCTTTTTCCCGGCTCTTCGGCTGTTTCCACTTCAGGAGTGGGAAATTCGGGCAATACAAATGTTTCAGTCTGCCGGGTGTTGAAGCCCGGGGATACCCGTTTGATAGATTGGTCCAGTACCTTTAAGAATGGCTTGCCTTCCTTGTAACTAAATTCAAATTTACCGGACAGATCATCATCCAGACTGTATCCATACATCTGCAGGAGTTTGTTCTTTTCCTTGTCCCAGTTGCGAATGGTGTCGAAGTAATAGGGGCCGTAGGCATTCAGTAACTGCAGGAACAGTAATGTTTTGTGTTCACACAGCGGGTGTTCTGTTTCACCGCATTTACAGGATGTGTCGAAATTCCTTTCATCATTTTTCTGTATAACCAGCGGATAAACCTGTCCCTCGTAAGTAAGTTCTGCCTCAACGCGTTCATCGACAGCTTTTGAGATATTGGCTCTGTTGGTACGTAATATATTCTCTGCTTCCGCATATATTCCGAGCGAGGAAAGCATTTTGATCATCTTCAAATCTATATGCTTCATCTTGGCCACGGTGTGCCTTTGGTTATACTGCATAGTGGTATTACCCAGCATGTTCTTGTCCATCATTTCCTGCAATCGAAATATGGCAGCTGCTTCATGCCTGCAAATGTCTCCCAGATTATAAGGGCAGGTACAACGCTGGGAAATTGTTTTGGGGTCGGTATATTTTTGTATGTAGACCTTATAAAATGTACTGTAGCTGTCATCCTTGACCCTGAATACTACCGAGCCCATGATCTGGTCATGTTCCACAAGTTCCACAAATCCCATCTGGTGGATCTTTTTTCCACGCCGAATCACTTCATCAGAACCATTGTTGTAAATGTATTTAATAAGGTGCGGTAAAGCCAAAAGGATAAACTGTTTTAGGTATGATCAAAATATGCCATTCCAAATTAGGCAATTTGCAAAAGTAAAGAAAAAAAGTCCAGTGTTGGACTTTATTAATGGATGATGTGGAGAAAAATGTGTATCGGTAGGATAAGTTTAACATAAGGATTATGTACACCAAATTCGTAGCCTCATTTTGTAGTTAACCCGGGATACCGGGCCCTGTCATCCATTCCGTACCACTAATTTGCCATCTTCATAAATAATCAATAGATTAGTATTGTCGATGGTGAGGCAATAGCGCATGTCCCTTTCAAGGCCAAAACCCTGCAGCCGGTGATAATGGGAGGCATTCTTGGCTTTTATAAATTCAAAAAGATCGTCTTTTGCCTCATTATATAATGAGGCTGCTATTTGTGATGAATCGCAGTTTATAGAAAAGTGATCCCGGATTTTATGAATAATTGCTCCTGCAAATAATGTGTCTTCCAGATTTATCCTGTTCTTCCACGCCGCACATCCCAAAATCACGTTTTGTTTTTGTGCCACGAGGTAATCGCAAACCGCTGATAAATTGCCAAAAGAACCCGTTATAACAGATCGCGCATTCTTTTCGAGGGCCATGTGCAGTAATCGGGTTCCGTTGGTTGTGGTCAATACAAGGGTATTCCCTTTAATGAAATCGGGCGGGTATTCGAAAGGTGAATTGCCATATTTCAGGCCTTCAGCCACCTGGCCGTCCCTTTCCCCAGCGGTTATGCCTCCGGTTTGTTCTCCTATTTGAATGCACTCTTCAACGGTCTCGACCGGGATAACAAAACTGGCACCATTGTACAAAACGGTCGCAATAGTGGAGGTAGCCCGAAATACATCGATGATCACTACTATACTACTGTTCACATCATAGAGATGAAGTAATGAAGGGGAAAGACTGGTATGCAAAGAGGGTCTTGTGTCTAACATGGTTCAAATTTAGCTCAATATCGTCTTCCACTTTTCTGGTTCGGCATATTCTTTTATGACCTCATTTCATTTCTTCAGGAGGTCATTCAGGTAATTATTAAGATGGAGCTTATTCAGCAGTTTACCTATAGCTCCATACGGATCTTCATACAATACATAATCGATCATGATGGTGCCGTATGCTTCGGCTAAGTTCGAACACCCTACCAACCGGGTCGGTTATAAAAGTGATAAGATGAATTTTAGCCATTGGAATTAAACTATCCTGGCCGGTAATGTAACCGACTGAAAAGGTTATGGAACTGGATTATACAAAGGGCATTTTGACTACTTTTGCTTTTAACATGGTGTTACGAATACTAATAAAAATCTCGCTTCCAATAGAAGAAAAATTATTTGTTACATATCCCATACCGATGGCTTTGCCAAGAGAAGGAGATTGCGTACCGGATGTCACTTTTCCTATGACCCTACCTTCAAAATCCTTTATATCATGATCATGCCGGGCGATGCCTTTTTCCAGCATTACAAAACCGACCAGCCTTTTTGTGACTCCCTCAACTTTTTGTTTTTCAAAATAGGCCCTGTTTGTGAATTCTTTTGTGAACTTGGTGATCCAGCCTAGTCCTGCTTCAAAGGGAGAAGTGGTATCATCAATATCATTGCCATATAAGCAGAAGCCCATTTCCAGCCGCAGTGTATCCCTGGCACCCAGGCCGATGGGCTTGATGCCCTGTACGGCACCGGCGGCAAAGATGGCATCCCATACCTTACCGGCATCATCCCCCTTATCCTCAAAATATATTTCAACCCCTCCCGCGCCAGTGTAACCTGTTGCGCTGGTGAGCACATTGTCCACCCCGGCAAAAGTCCCTTTCGTGAACGTATAATATTTCAGGTTCATGATATCCATATCCGTGAGCGGTTGAAGAAGCTTTGTGGCATTAGGGCCCTGTATCGCCAGGAGGCAGGTCTTTCCGGAAATATCATGCATTTCAACTCCCTGGCTGTTAAATTGGCTGATCCAGTTCCAGTCCTTTTCAATATTGCTGGCATTTACCACAAGCATATATGACCTATTCTCTTCCAGGCAATATACCAGCAGGTCGTCCACGATACCGCCTTTACTGTTGGGCAGACAACTGTATTGGGCCTTCCCCGCTGTAAGTTTTGATGCATCATTGGTGGTCACTCGTTGGATTAGGTCTAATGCATGTTTACCTTTTAGGATGAATTCGCCCATATGGCTCACGTCAAAGACGCCTGCATTATTTCGTACCGCAGCATGTTCATCATTGATACCACTATAGGATATAGGCATATAGTAACCTGCGAACTCAGCCATTTTAGCACCCAGTGCCAGGTGCTTGGCGGTGAAGGGGGTATTTTTCATTCAAGTAATAATTAGATTATCAATGGTAGACAAAAGTAATTCAAAAAACAGTCCCGCCATCTCTGACGGGACTTTGTTGGTTTCAACTTCAACTCAACCATTGAAACGCTCTTAATTGATAAACATTATCGTACTGTATCCAGAAATGCTGTTAAAGCTCAAAGACAACGGTTCATCATTGTTTTCATTTAGTTTTTCAAGCTGACGGTCAATTTTTTCCTTTACCTTTTTGGCCAATTCCAGCCATTTCTTTGTATGTGGAATGTCACTTAGCATATTATCTTCAAAAAACAGAGCATTACAACCTCCACAATTCGAGTGTCCACAAACAAGTATATTTGAAATATTCAGAACCTTAACTGCATATTCTATAGCTGAAGTTGTAGCCAAAA
>JANYAL010000037.1 GCA_025361325.1 Bacteroidota bacterium | reverse complement strand
CGTTTCACTGTGTATAGCAGGAATATTATTCATGCTATAGGTATAAATGGTTTGATCGCCATCCGGAGAGATGTTCTTTTTGATATTATATTTTTTAAAATTATATTCTTTGATCTCCAATTGCATCCAGGAAGGGACAATTAATTTTACTTGCTGATCAGTTATTTCCTGATCATCAGTAAAAAAAATTTCAGAGAAATATCGGGGGTCAAGGGTTGTTTTATTAAATGTAACTTCTGAGGTACTTCCTTTTTTTTGCAGTGGTAATTGAAAATAACAAACGTGTTCATCTGAATAAAAAATACCATCTGCATTATAAAATTCATATTTTGGAACAATGTCACGTTTTTTAGAGCCATTTACATAAATACTAACGCCATCAATGGTTTGAACATCGCTGTAGAATTCCACCACGGGGATATCAGTTCTGTAATTGTTGCAGGTATAAATCTTATCGTCTTCTTCTTGTATCCAAACCGGGTGCTCGGCATTGCCTTTTACAAATTTGAATTCCTTTTTCGACTGGCTGATCACAACATTTTTTTGATCATCGGAGGTTGTTTGTGCAGATATAGAACTTACACTTACCAGAAGTGCAGCCAATAAAATCAATTTCTTCATGAGGTATTTTAACAGTTAAAATGTTGAGTGTTAAAATGTACAGCTTTAGACGCAGTAACTTCATTTTAATGAGCCGTTAAATTAAGAAAACAATCTTTCATTTACATGTAGCCATTCGTTTACAGCGGAAATAAAAAAAGGAGTTCTCAAAATTTTCTTGAAAACTCCTATCCTGTACCGGAGAGCAGACTTGAACTGCCGACCTTCGGGTTATGAATCCGATGCTCTAACCAGCTGAGCTACCCCGGCATTTGGGGGTGCAAATATACATGTTTTTGCCAAAAAGCTGCGGGCTAACTGTTCAATAAAAGGGCTAAGCAGGCACTCACTTTCTCCGCATTGGGCAGCATGGCCTGCTCCAGGATCACATTCATTGGTACAGCGGGCAGGTCCAGGGCCCCCATCACTTCCACCGGTGCGTCCAGATAACGGAAACAGGCATGGGATATACGGCCCGAAAGGGCCTCGGCAAAGGAATTGTTCTGCTGCTCCTCTGTGAGCACCAGGCATTTACCGTGCTTCTTCACCATGGCAAACACAAGCGCCTCATCCAGGGGGTACAGGGTACGCAGATCCACCACTTCCACCCTGCCGGGATATTCCCTTGCTGCTGCTTTGGCCCAGTACACACCCATGCCATAGGTGATGATGCAGCAGGTTTCGCCTGCATCAACCCGGTCCTCACTGGCCTGTAATATTATATTTGCCTTCCCTAACGGTATAATATAATCGCGGGAAGGTTCAATGGTTTTAGCTTCTTCAGTTCCCTGCACTTTGCTCCAGTACAGTCCCTTGTGCTCCAGCATCACCACGGGGTTGGGGTCCAGGAAAGCGGCCTTCATCAGCCCCTTCATATCCGCTGCATTGGAGGGATAGACCACCTTGATGCCCTTGATGCTGAGCAGGGTGCTTTCCACACAACCACTGTGATAGGGCCCGCCGCCGCCATAGGCACCCACGGGAACACGTATCAGGGTCTGCACCGGGTACCTGCCGCAGCTCAGGTAACAACTCTTGCTGATCTCCGTGACAAGCTGGTTGAAACCGGGGTAGATATAATCAGCAAACTGCACTTCTACGATGGGCTTGAGTCCGACGGCGCTCATCCCCACCGTAGAACCGATGATATAGGCCTCCTGTATAGCGGTGTTGAATACACGATGATCGCCAAACTGCTCAGCCAGGGTGGCTGCCTCCCGGAACACACCGCCCATACGCCGCCCCACGTCCTGCCCGTAGAGCAGGGCCTCGGGATATTCTTCCATGATCTCGCGGATGGCGAACATCGCCGCATCCACCATCAGTACTTTCTCACTCCGGTCAGGTGATCTTTGCCCGCGCTCTTCAGTTACCGGTGTGGGCACAAAAACATGGCGGCTCACCGTTGCGGGATCAGGCTCGGGTGATGCCACTGCTGCTTTGAATTGAACTGCAACGTATGCAGCCGCATCCTGTTCCAATTGAACGATGCCGGCTTCCGGTATCCCGGCCTCCAGGAGTTGGGTACGCAGCTTCGGACCGGGGTCATCCAGTGCCGCCTGTTTCAGCTCTTCCTCAGCACGGTAGAATTCTTTGCGCACACCACTAGTATGGTGCCCCAGCAAGGGTACTTTCGCATGCACCAAAAAGGGGTGCCGCGTTTCCCGGACCTCATTGATCACATTCGTCATCACTTCATAGCTCTTCCCGAAATCGCTGCCGTCCAAACTGATGCGGCTGATGCCCCTGTAGCCTTTTACCATCTCGCTGGCATTGGTGGTGCGGGCTTCCGCTGCCGTTACGCTGATACCCCAGTTGTTGTCCTGCACCAGGAAGATCACGGGTAACTTGTGCAAGGCCGCGAACTGGAAGGCCTCACTCACCTCGCCTTCCGTAACCGATGCATCACCCATGGAACAGACCACTACCGGCAATTCACCATTCAACCCTTTCTTAAGTTTCAGGGAACCGATGGTCTCCAGGTATTTGATACCCTGGGCAATTCCCGTTGTAGGGATCACCTGCATACCGGTGGCACTGCTCTGGTGTATGATGCCGGGCTTGTCACTGCCCTTGTAATTGGGATGTGAATAATATTCCCGGCCGCCGGTGAAGATATCCGCTCCCTTAGCCAGTAATTGCAACATCAGTTCGCAGGGGGTGAATCCCAGTCCCAGCAGCATGCTCTCATCACGGTAATAAGGACTCACAAAATCGCAGGGCAATAAACGGAACGCCGTGGCGAGTTGAATGGCTTCGTGCCCCCTGGAAGTGGAATGAACATATTTGCAGATGGCACGGTTGGCCTCATAGGTATCGGCCATGGCCTTTGCAGTACTCATCAGGCGATAGGCCTTGAGAAGTAATTCATTGTCAAGCATGGTTCAAAAGTAGAATAAAATGGCGGATGTGCAGATGGGAAGATGGTCGGATCTGGTGATTGGGTGATACCGAAATGTGAATAGTGATTGGGAGTTTAAAGTTTGAACTGCATAACAGGTATCCAATCACCGGGTCCTTCCTACCAGTGTTCAAATAGCGTACTTGTAGGGTATTTGCAGCCAAAAACAGCTTGTCGTTCCCTTGTAGTTCCCTTGCAATACCCTTGTAAACCTAAAGAAAACAGTATTAAGAACGGGCTTTATCCGCCAATTCCGCCAATTCCGACATAATTGATACTTTGGATTGCTATAGCATTTATGTTTGTCTATGATTTGCAGATGTAGATGAGCTGATGGGAAATGAAAGATGTGCAGATATGCAATTCAACAGTTCTTTGATATATGGATTTGCCTATGTTGAATGAATAACAGATGGATAACTAAAGTTGTGTATAAGGTTCTTAAGCGTTACGTATTCCCCGTTTAATACACGCTTACCTCCTTCTGCCCAGCCGCAACCAGCAATTTATCCATCACTTCACCTCCAAACTCAGCAGCTTCTTTTCCTCGATGAAACCTTCAAGTTCGTCGCCGACCACGCATTCGCCTACACCAGCAGGGGTACCGGTGAAGATGAGGTCGCCAATGTTGAGGGAGAAATAATTGGAGATATGTTCCACAATGGAATCAAAAGAGAATATCATCTGCCCCGAATTGCCCTGCTGCACCAGTTCCTTGTTCTTATACAGGCAGAAGTTGACATTCTTCGGGTTGAATTCGGGTGTGATGTCGATGAACTTGCCTAAAGCGGCTGAATTGTCGAAGGCCTTGGCCTTTTCCCATGGCAGGCCCTTTTTCTTCAGCTCATCCTGTATATCGCGTGCCGTGAAATCGATGCCCACCGTGATGCCGTTGTAGTAATTGGAGGCATGACGCTCCTGAATGTATTTACCGTTCTTGCAAACGCGTAGTACGAGCTCACATTCGTAATGCAGTTCATTGGTGAATTCGGGATAGTAAAAGGGAGTGTGGGACTGAAGCAACGCACTCTTTGGCTTCATGAATATGACCGGTTCATCCGGTATTTCATTGCCAAGTTCCTTGGCGTGATCCGCATAGTTGCGGCCAACACAAATGATCTTCATCTAACGGTTTTTTTAAGGTAGTGCAGTTCGAACACGAATATAAACAAATAGCTTATAATAAACAAGGACGGGAAGGGTTATAGCAATGGCTATCCGGGTTCGATGACCTGGTTATTATAGAGGGTCATGGTCTGTTCGATACCGATATTCACGAAGCTTTCAATGATCCCGAGGCATCGTTCTACCTTTTTCAGTACCAGCGGTTCCTCCTTCTTCAGCCATTTGCCGAGGACGAACTCAGACTGCATTCCTTTGGGAAAATCGCTGCCGATGCCGAATCGCAGTTTGGGGTATTGGTCGGTACCCAGGATCATCTGTATATCCTTCAACCCGTTATGACCTCCGGCCGAACCTGCGGGCCGCAGGCGAATGGTATCCATGGGCAATGACTTATCATCCACAATAGTGAGCGTATTTTCGATGGGTACTTTTTCCAAGTCCATCCAGTAACGGAATGCCCGGCCACTGAGGTTCATGAACGTGGTAGGACAAATGCATACCAGTTTCTTTGCCCTGATCTTAATCTCCGCAACATAGGCCAGCCGGTCCGATCTGAATTTGCTCCCGTGTTTCAATACCAGTGCATTCACTACATCGAACCCGATATTATGCCGGGTGCCAGCGTATTCGCTTCCGGTATTCCCAAGACCAACGATGAGGTATTTAGACATGTTTTGGTGAATAGTGAAGGGTCAATGGCTCCTTCATGAACATACCGTATTTTAGTGAATTCAGTGCATGCAGATCACAGTGCATAGCTATTCCTATCCCATCAGATCCAGCACATGCTGCAGTTCTGCCTCTGTTTTTACAAGTACTTCCCTAGCCTTGCTTCCCTGGTTGCCGCCCACGATACCGGCCGATTCGAGCTGGTCCATCAGGCGCCCTGCCCGGTTGTATCCCAGTTTCATCCTACGCTGGAGCAGGGATGTACTTCCGATCTGGCTGGCCACGATGAGCCTGGCGGCATCCTCGAAGAGGGGATCCTTATCGCCAAGGTCAAAGTCCTTACCCTCCAGGTCCTTTTCGTCAATGTATTCCGGAAGCAGGAAAGGTTGTGGGTAACCGCGCTGTGCCCCGATGAATTCCACGATACGGTCCACTTCGGGGGTATCCACAAAGGCGCATTGCAGTCGCACGATCTCGCCGTTGTAGCTGATGAGCATGTCGCCCTTGCCGATAAGCTGTTCGGCACCACCGGCATCGAGGATGGTGCGACTGTCGATCTTGCTGCTCACTTTAAAGGCTATACGCGCAGGGAAATTGGCTTTGATGGTTCCGGTGATGATGTTCACGGAGGGGCGCTGCGTGGCAATGATCAGGTGTATACCTACTGCCCTGGCCAACTGTGCAAGGCGTGCAATGGGCATCTCGATCTCCTTACCTGCTGTCATGATCAGGTCGGCGAACTCGTCTATGACCAGCACAATGAAGGGCAGGAAATTATGCCCTTTCTCCGGGTTGAGCTTGCGTGCCACGAATTTCTCATTGTATTCGCGGATATTGCGGCAACCTGCTTCCTTGAGCTGGTCGTACCGGTTGTCCATCTCTATACAAAGGGCATTAAGGGTATGCACCACCTTCTTGGTATCGGTGATGATGGCATCCTCTTCGCCCGGCAGCTTGGCCAGGAAGTGTTTCTCGATTGTCTTGTACAGGCTCAGTTCCACTTTCTTGGGATCCACCAGTACAAATTTTAGCTGTGAGGGATGTTTCTTGTACAGCAGGGACACCAGTATGGCATTCACGCCCACAGATTTACCCTGCCCGGTGGCACCGGCCATCAGCAGGTGGGGCATGGTGGTGAGGTCAACGATGAAGTTCTCATTATCGATCCTTTTACCTATAGCGATGGGAAGGGAAAAACTATTCTTCTGGAATTTCTCGGATGCCAGGAGGGTTTTCATGCTGACCATGGTCTTCCTGGCATTGGGCACTTCAATGCCAATGGTGCCCTTGCCCGGAATGGGGGCGATGATGCGTATGCCCAGGGCTGCCAGGCTGAGGGCAATATCATCTTCCAGGTTCTTGATACGGGAGATACGTACACCCGCTGCCGGTATGATCTCATAGAGCGTCACTGTAGGTCCGATCGTAGCCGATATCTTCTGTATCTGGATATCGTAGTTCTTTAGGGTATTGATGATCTGGTTCTTGTTGTTTTCCAGCTCGTTGGTATCCTGTACGATCTTGTCGCTGCCGTAGTTCTCGAGCAGCTCGAGTGTGGGATATTTATAATCACGGAGGTCCAGGATGGGATCGTAAGGAATTACAGTTTGGGGTTTGGGGTTTGGTGTTGAAATTTCGTCCTCCGCTTTGGGGGTGATATTCTTTATTTCCAGTTCAATGGGGGTAATATCTTTTTTTGGGATTAGTTTATGCTCTTCTTGCGGTGCAATGGCTGGTGACAACAAGACATTACTGTTCATTTTTTCTGTTGTTGATTCCGTATCAGCATAGTTCTGTAATAAATTGGCCGGACCGGTAGTCTGGACCTTGTCTTCTTTTTCGATCATGTTCATCCCATGATCTGTAACAGGTGGTTCTACAGGGGGCTGTAGCATCAGTCCCGGATCTCCTTTCAGGGAATTGCCCGGGGTTAATTGATCGTTCAGGGGTTGGGTATTGGTTTCATTAACGTCGGCAGCTACCATTTCATTTTCATCATCCGCAACATGGGGTATTCTAACCCTTCCGGAGGGGACCCTGAACACCGGATTGAAACGCCAGATGATGTAGGACAGCACGGCTACGCCGAGAATGCCGAGGGTGCCTATCTCTCCTACTGTCCTGTACAGCCAGTCTTTCATCATGTCGCCTGCAGAGCCGCCCCAGGGAAAAGCATTTCCATTGCATGCCACGGAAGCAGCAACACTGATGAGTGGAAGTCCGATCACCAAATATTTGATGTTCCGGTTTACAGAGAACAGCCTTTTACCGAAGAACAGGTTTGCGCCCAGTACAAAAAAGAAGGTGCAGATCAGGTAAGAAGCGATACCAAAACCCTTTCGTATGAATATCTCCGAGATAAATGCGCCAAAAGTACCTAGCAGGTTCTGTACCTTGATATTATTGACCAGCAACATCCGGTAACTAAACTTGTCCTGGTCCTCCGCCCAGGTGAACAGGTAGGAAGTGAATGCGATAAATAAAAGTATGGCCAGCAGGAGGCAAATACTGCCAGCGATTTTATGTGTCCGTTCGTCTTTAAGCAATTGTTTCACTTCCACAGTCTCTTCTTTTTCCTGCTTCAGATTAACGGGTTCAGCCGCTTTGCTTTTAGCTTTTTTCTTTTTATTCGCCATCAGTGACAAAG
>JANYAL010000249.1 GCA_025361325.1 Bacteroidota bacterium | reverse complement strand
AATGATCCGGAACTGGAAGAACGGCTCAAAGAAGCAACACGCCGCATCTTTAATGGTTTTGGTGGCGTCGGATATGCCCGGCTCGACTTCAGGGTAAATGAAAATAAAGAGATCTTTTTCCTGGAAATTAACTTTACCTGTTCGGTCTTTTATAAAGATGGGTACGAGGGAAGTGCGGATTATATACTAAAACACGACGGATTCGGGCAGGCCAATTTCCTGAAAATGATCATAGAAGAAGGCATAGCAAGACATCAGGGAAAGCAAAAAATTTATCATATGAAGGGCAATTCCATAGCCGGTTATGGAATATACGCCACCCGCGATATCCTTGCTAAAGAATTGATATTCATAGGAGAAGGATCCATGCAAAGAATCATAACACGCAGGTACGTAGAGCAGAACTGGTCTGTTAAGGAAAAAGAAATTTTTAGAAAATATGCCTATCCTGTCAGCAAAGAGGTATTTTTGTTGTGGGACAACGATCCGGCAAACTGGGCTCCTCAAAATCACAGTTGTGATCCCAATACCACTTATGAAGGACTGAATGTGGTAGCCCTTCGCAATATTGCACGGGGTGATGAACTAACCCTCAATTACGCATCCTTCCTGGATGAGAACATGGAGCCTTTTGAATGCCGGTGCGGTTCTCAAAAATGTAGTGGAATGATTACCGGGATCACTAACAACTCGGTAACCGAAAGAGAAGAAAAGCTGAGGGGTTAAACCGAAAGTTCTTTTCACTGTCTTACTAACCACCAACCATTAAAGTTCTGATGCCCCCCGTGGCAAATTTAACACTGATCAAAGCATCTAAAGAATAGAACTATGTCCAGATTTCAGATCTTACGCAACCTGATGATGAAGCATAAATATCAACTCATCATTACGTATTCCCTGTTCTCGCTGGAAATGCTGGGTAACCTGCTTCGTTTCTATTTTTTCGGGGAAGCTATCAATGACCTTATCAAGGGAAGTTATCACGGGCTGATCGTACTCACCGTGGTACACCTGGCCTACCTGGTCATCGGTACCATCCGCCATATGTACGATACCCGTACTTATACCGCTATATATACATCGCTTGTCACCAAATTCCTCAGCCGAAGGTTCAGCAAGATCGAAGTATCCAAGTTAAGCGCACATTCCACCCTGGCCCGTGAATTCGTCGATTTCCTGGAGCACGACCTGGTATACGTGATTGAAGCGGTGTACAATATCTTCGGCTCACTGATCTTGCTTTTCTTCTATGACAAGACAGTGGTAGGGGTTTGCCTGGCCATCCTGGTTCCGGTCATCGCGATCAGCTATTTCTACGGTAAAAGGATGAAACAGCTCAGCAAGCAAAAGAACGACGAGCTGGAGAAACAGGTAGATATCATTTCCACGGGTAATAACCACATCATCCGGCAGCATTATAATAACCTGCGCAAATGGCAGGTGATCATTTCCGATAAAGAGGCCTGGAACTTCGGTTTCATGGAGGTCATGGTATTGGTGGTCATCGGAATCTCGCTCATTGTTTCCAAGAACATGCACAGTTCGGCGGTGATGGCCGGAAGCCTGTTCGGCATCTACAGCTATATCCTGAAGTTCGCTTCCGGGCTCGATACCATCCCTTATACCGTTCAGCGGCTCTCTTCCCTGAGCGATATTACCCGCAGGATCGAGATACAGTCGGAGGATTTCCCGGAAGAGCTGAAAGAACCCATTCCCCCTGTGATTGTATTCCCGAAAAGCGCACGCACCGGGTTGTCTGTTTAGCCGCATATCCCCCCTTTTTTTATAACAGGATGTTAATAGTTAGTACAATTCCGTCTTTTCCCGGAGCAGATCAACAATAGAATGACCGGGATGGTCGTTTTAACAGATACCTTTGTTTATGTTATAAATCACAAGGCTCCGGAGGGGAGGAAGCTATGTTTTATTAAAAAATGTGAACTATATATCAGGTTGTTATACCTAAACCCCATAGAGACACTACTCAAAAAGAGATCAAATTAAAAGTATGAGAAGAAATTATTTTCCTGATAAATTACCAAGCCTGGAATTTAGGGGCTGTGTGATCCTGCTCTTTTTCGTTGGCCTTTTCTTTTACAGCTGTACCAAAGACCCTGCAGGAGGTGGCGGTACAGGTCCTTTACCGGAAAGAAATATAGTGGACACCTCGTATGGCACTGACCCGAAACAGAAAATGGATATCTTTTTACCTGCGGGAAGAACCTCAGCAACCAAAGTGGTGATTTTCATTCATGGGGGCGGCTGGGAGGGTGGAAGCAAATCCGATGGGGAATATGTACAAGTGTTCAATTTAATTAAACAAAAATGGCCCGAAGCTGCAGTAGCAACCATCAATTACCGCCTTACCAGCACCCCGGGGGTGCATTATACCGAGATCATGGCCGACGTTTCCTCGGCTTTGAATTTTATGGTCAATAACAAGAATAACTTTGCCATATCCGATACATTGGCCCTGATGGGAGCAAGTGCGGGTGCACACCTGGCCATGTTATACACGTATAAATACAATACAAATAATCATGTGAAATGTGTGGCCGATTTTTTTGGTCCGGCCATTTTGAATGACTGGAGCTGGTACAACAGTTTTAATATCTGGCTCGGCAAGCCGATCAAAGACCTTTTAATACAATTCAATGGAAGCACCTGGGATGTACCCCTATACAGTTCTAACAGTCCGTATTCGGTAGCAACGGCTCAATCCAGGCCAACCATCATCTTTCATGGTACGCTGGATGTTATTGTGCCGATTTATCAAAGCCAGTGGCTGCATGGCCAGTTAAACACCCTGGGGGTTATGAACGAATACTACGAATATTTAGACGGGCACGGCTTCAATTTTACCAATATGTCGGATGCCATGGATAAATCCATTTCCTTTTTTAAACAGCATCTACGGTAGGTGCTGCATATTATTTGGTTTCCGTTTCAACCATTCAGCAATACGCCTATATGAAGTTCACCCCGCATAAGAATGCCCTTATGTTTTGCAGCCTTGCTCAAATAAATCTTCATTCACCTGCTCCGCAACCTGTGTTTCATTAAATTTGAAGAACAAAACAACTAAAGGGGCAAAGACCTGGTCGTTTTATTCAATCATTCATCTAATCGAAATGAATATGAAAAACATACTGTATTTGGCCCTGGCCTGTCTGTTCATTGGATGCAACAACCAGCCAAATGAAAAGAAAGAGAATTCCACTGCACCTACAACGATCACCACGCCGGTGACCAGGATCATCCCCGACTTCAACATCGCTTTAAAGTTCATCAACGACTATACCGGCTTCTGCTCAAGAAAGATGTCTGTGCATTCCGACACTACAGAGGCTTCCTGGATACAGCATAACCTGCTCCTGACCGACAATTTCAAGAACAGGTATAAGAACATTCTTGACGCTGCCAAAAAAGCCGATCCTGAACTGGGATTGGACTTTGACCCCGTCCTGGATGCACAGGACTTCCCCGACAAGGGCTTTGCCATTTCAGAAAGTGATACTGCAAACGGATATGTTACGATGACCGGCATCGGCCAGCCTGATTTTAAATTGGTACTTAAGCTCACCAGCCAGAACAATACATGGCTGGTTGATGGCGCCGGGGTGATCAATATACCCGGAGACAAAAGGGCCAAGCGGTAAATCTGAAAACCGGCACATTAGTTAGGCGCCTTATTTTTCCTTTGTGTGAATTCTATAATCATAATCCGCAAGCCCGCCCTTCAGCTTAAACGCAGCCCCGGTTAGGTTTTACCAATGAAATGCCAGGTTGATAAAATTATTGTTTATATTAACGCCGATGATTTTCGCTCTTACAGATATTCCACAATCATATCCAGTAAACCATTTCCTACTCCCCCTCCTCCCGTTTCACTACCAGGTACATATTGTTCTCCAGCTCCAGCCAGCCATACTCATAGCAGAAATGGTACCGGTTGCCCCTTCGGTTGGTATAGGTATGTGTATGGTAGCTGAATAGCAAACCCAGCTGAAGCAGCTTGTCGCGACTCGCCTTGACCGTGATGTCGCCGGGGCCCAGCAGCCCTTCCAGTATCCTGCGGTTCTTCCGCAGGGCGTTGTTGATATTGCGGATACAGTTATTGCTGCCTGCCTTGAGCTGGTTGTTAAAGGAGTTCCGGCAATGATCGTCGCAGAACTTTTTATCGGTACGACCTCGCAGGGGTTTATTGCAGGCCTGGCAATGCTTCAGGGTGGATTGCGCTAACATGGGTACGGGTAGATTAGGGGCCAAAATGTACAACTATTTTGGAAAAACAAACAATTACAAACGCTTATATACGCAAGCAAATAATTAAAAACCGAATGACGGCTTCCGGCCACCCCATATTTGCAGTGTCGGTCAGTTGGCGCCAACTGGCTGGTTGAAATAAACAATTTTTAAAACCGCTTTGCCGGCCCCGTCCGTACCAAAGCACAAATCCGTAAACCATGTATGCATTAAAAAACAAAGTTCAGCTCATCGGCCACCTCGGTGCTGCCCCGGAAGTAAAAACAACTGAATCCGGTAAAAAATACGCTAAATTCAGCGTGGCCACCAACGAGAATTACCGCAACAGCACAGGAGAAAAAGTTTCCGAGACCACCTGGCATAACCTCATCGCCTGGGGCAAAGTGGCGGAGATTGCCGAAAAGTACCTCAACAAGGGTGCGGAAGTAGCCATCGAAGGTAAACTCATCAACAACAGTTATACCGACAAGGGGGGCAACAAAAAATTCAGTACCGAAGTGCAGGTAAATGAATTGCTCATGCTGGGAAGCCGGAACAAGGAATAGCCGCCGATTCCTCCACCTAACATGCCCTGTTGTCTGAACAGGGCATGTTTTTACAGATCTGTGGAGGTGATCATGAAGATCCGCATAGCGGCATCCAACAAACACCAACAGGCAAAACTAAATGATCCCGTCCTTGGGGGCCATCCTGAATTTTTAGTTAATTTCAATATTCAATTACATCCGCCAGGCCATTTTCTTCACCAATTAAAACATATATCGCGTTGTGCCAAGAAGCAATTACAGATATAATCAAAAGTACCACCCGTTCGTATTTACATGGCACCCGATACAACCATAGAAAAAAATGAGATGTTCGACATGGCATACCGTTTTGTAACGGAGACCAGCGAAAACATCTTTCTCACCGGCAAGGCGGGAACCGGCAAGACCACCTTCCTTAAATACCTCCGGGAGCATGCCGCCAGGAATATCATCGTGGCTGCACCAACCGGCGTGGCCGCCATCAATGCGGGCGGCGTTACCTTGCACAGCCTCTTCCAGCTGCCCTTTCATCCCTTTCTGCCCACCCGCAACAACAGGGATCAATTGCTGGGTATGATCCGGTATACCAAACAGCGTTTACAACTCTTACGCAAAATGGAACTGCTGGTCATTGATGAGATCAGCATGGTGCGCTGCGATACCATGGATGCTATTGACACCCTGCTGAGAAGCATCCGGAGAGAACACGGCATCCCCTTCGGCGGGGTTCAGCTGCTCTGTATCGGCGACCTGTTCCAGCTTCCGCCGGTTGCACAGAACCAGGAATGGGATATCCTAAAGGAATACTATGCCTCCCCCTTCTTCTTCGACAGCCTCGTTATCAAAGAACAAATGCCCCTGCTGATCGAACTCAACAAAGTGTACCGGCAGAAGGATGACTATTTTGTATCCCTGCTCAACAAAGTCAGGAACAACCAGATGGGCCCCGATGACCTGGAATCCCTGCACAGCCGCTACAACCCCGCCTTTAAACCCCCAGAAACGGAAAATTACATCACCCTAACCTCTCACAATCACCAGGCAGATACCATCAACCGGCATCGCCTGCAGCAGAACCTGTCGCCGGAATATACCTATGAAGCGGTCATAGAAGATGAATTTCCCGAAAAGATGTTCCCGGCCGATGCAAAATTGGTACTGAAGAAAGGCGCCCAGGTGATGTTCCTGAAGAATGACGCGGTCATGAAACGGTATTTCAACGGCAAGATCGGTATCATCAAATCGCTCGACAAAGACTCCATCATTGTTACCGATGAAGCCGGCGATATCGAAGTGAGGCCCGAGACCTGGGAGAACACACGCTATGAACTTAACAGAACCGACGGAAAACTGGAGCAGCAAACACTCGGCAGCTTCTCGCAATTCCCCCTCCGGCTGGCCTGGGCCATTACCATACACAAGAGCCAGGGGCTCAGTTTCGAAAAAGTGATGATCGATGCCGGCGCAGCCTTCAGCAGCGGGCAGGTATACGTAGCGCTTAGCCGCTGCACAGCAATGGAGGGCATTGTGCTGCTGTCGAAGATCCCGGCCTCCTCTATTTACAGCAATGAAAGCGTGGTGAACGGGCAGCAGTTGCTCACACCACGGGGCTCGCTCCAGGAACGTTTTAACGGGGCCAGACAGGTATTCACCCGGCAATTGCTGGAACAGATATTTTCTTTTAAAGAACTATCGGCCGCCGCAGCTGCACTCCTTATACCCGTGAAACAATCGGAAGAGAAACTGAATGCCGGCGCAGTCGACTGGACCCGGCAAATAGTAAATAGTACCGGCGCCGAAAAGGAGACCGGATTAAAATTCATGGTACAGGTGGACAAGCTGCTGAAAGACGAAGGTATCATTGAGAATAATGAACAGCTGCGCAAGCGGGTCAGCGATGCGGCCAGTCATTTTCTGCCCATCCTGGAGGTGCTGTTGCACTGTATACAGCAACATCCCCTGGTAACCGAACACAAGGAGGCTGCTGATAACATTAATGAATACCTGCAAACTCTGTTCCTGGCGGCACACACCGCGGCATATGCACTGGCTTTTTGCAGGCAGCCCTTTTCAGTGACCGGTTTCCTGAAACATAAACTGGATTATGCGTTGCCCCGCATCACCATCAGTTGCTATGCCCGCGGCAAGAAACAACTGGCCGCCGATATCCCCCACCCCGAACTCTATGAGACCCTGAGAAAATGGCGCGACAGCATTTGTGAAGCAAGCGATACGCCTGTATATATGGTGGCCAACCAGGCCAGCCTGAAAGAGATCGCCACCTACCTGCCGAAGAACAAAAAAGACCTGCAGCTCCTGAGCGGTTTCGGCAGGGCCCGCGCAGAGAAATACGGCGATGATATCATTGATGCGGTTATGGATTATTGCAACCGGTACAACCTGGAGACCAATATGCAGGCAAAGCATGTGACGCCAAAAAAAGAAAGGAAGCCCGCAAAGACTGCAGTTAAAGCAGAGCCTAAACCCGACACCAAAATGGTCTCTTTCGGGTTATTCAAAACCGGCAAAGCGATTGAAGAGATCGCCCGGGAAAGGAATTTTACCACAGGAACGATCCTCGGGCACCTTACCCATTTCGTGGGTACCGGCGAGATACCGGCCGACAAACTGGTGAGCCGCGATAAACAAGAGCTCATTAAAGATGGGGTGGAGCGATTCGGCACCCAAAGTCTGAAAACCCTCCTCGAGAACATGCCCGAAGGCATTACTTACCACGACATCAAAATTGTACTGGCCTCCCTGGAACTGGCCGGCAACTGATCCCTTTTAATTATTGTTTAGCTTCTTTCCGTATAAAAGAACGGCTTTGATAAGCCGTTCTTTTTTTTTAAGAAGAGGGTTTTGTTATACACATATTAAATCCACAGTAAATCCACAGATAATCACATAATTAGTG
>JANYAL010000245.1 GCA_025361325.1 Bacteroidota bacterium | reverse complement strand
CCCACCTGATCAATGATACTTCTGGACTGCTCATTGCGGTGGTATTGTTTGCCATCAATATATGGTTGATTGTGGAGAACAGGGAGAAGTATATGCCAATGATACGGTAAGTTCCATTTTCGGTAACCACGATACCCAAGTGCCAGTTGGTACCAGTGTGAAAATGCTGAGTGCATTTGTATTATTATGTTCTGACTCCCTGGTTTCTCAGCCAGGAATACCTAAAGAAGATGGTTAACGACTTGAAACTGGATTGGAAATTAATTTATAAAGCCAAGCTTTTCGGTTAGTTCTGGCGGCAACACCGGCAGTTTGCGCCGGTCGATCAGGAAACTGTTCAGTTGTGCCAGTTCCTTAAATATATAGTGCTTGTCCATCGCTGCTTTCAGGTACCCTGCCCCGCTGCTGCCACCGGTTCCGATGCGACTGCCGATCATGCGCTGAACCATATTGATGTGACGGTAGCGCCAGTTACCCAGCTGGTTGTCGATCTCCAGCAGGATGTCGAGCAATTGGAAAGGCAGCTCCAGCATGGGGTAACCCCGGTAGAGCATGATGAATAAAGCTGCACGGCAGGCCCTGTGACTGAATTGTCGTTCCCCTCCAGGCGCAGCGGCATCAAAAACCGTCTTGAAAATGTCAGCATTGTTCTTCTCTGCTTCGGCCAGGCTGTTTATGTAGCGCTGCTCATAATCGGACCAGAAGGGATCGCTGATGAAGGGCATACGTTCCAGCCAGGCATTGATGAGTTCTACAAGTGAACGGCCTTTCTCCGCAGTTTTGATGACATCAATATCTTCCTTCCTTAGTTGCGAAGTATAATAGTGCTGCCCGTAACGCTGTTCGAATTTCAGTCCCAATTTGGCCTCCAGCTTTTTAAATTGGTAGCTCTGGAAACCAGAGGCGGGACGCAGCATGTCGCGGAAATCGAGAAAATCCATTGGAGTCATGGTCTCCATGATATCGATCTGCTGTACCAGCACTTTCAGTATGGTCACTACCCGTTGCAGGCGGTGCACCACGGTCTGCATCTCCGGTGAATTGTCGTTGAGGGAAGGTTTATCAAGTATGGCGATCACTGAGTCCACTTCAAACAGGATCTGCTTAAACCAGAGTTCATAAGCCTGGTGGATGATGATGAACAGCATCTCATCATGGGCTGGCACCTGCCCTTCCCTGAAACTTTCGGGGTGCTGGGCCTGGATGATCTTGTTGAGCTGCAGGTAATCTGCATAGTAGACTGGTTTATCTTCCATAACAGGCAATTAGAAAGCAAACTTAAGAATTGTAGACGGTGTTATTAAAGATTTCACACTAAGGCAAGTTAAAAGATTTCACCGAAGTACCAGGGAACAAAGAATACATTGCCAAAAAGACACAACTTTATACTTCGATAAGTTTAGGCAGGGTGAAGACGAATTTTTGTAAATTTGCGGCCCGACCTCACCCCCGGCCACTCTCCCAGTTTGGGAGGAATGATGGAAATTTTTAATGAGGCCCGGTACTGACAACTGAGATTAAGTCCTGCATTCTCTAAGGGATAACAGGAAATTTTAAAAAGAGAGATAAAAAAGTATTAGATGGGAAGAATATTTGAAGTAAGGAAGAGTGCTATGTTCGCCCGCTGGGACAAGATGGCCAAGAATTTTACCCGTATCGGTAAGGAAATAGCAATTGCGGTAAAGAATGCTGGTCCCGACCCGGATAATAATCCGGCTTTGCGGAGGTGCTACCTGAATGCCAAGGCCTGCAATATGCCCAAGGACCGTGTGGAAGCCGCAATCAAAAGGGCCATGGGCAAGGATACCAGCAGTTATGAAGAGATTGTGTATGAAGGGTATGCACCGCATGGCGTGGCCCTGCTGATAGAAACGGCCACCGACAACCCCACCCGTACCGTTGCCAATGTACGCATGCATTTCACCAAGGCAGGCGGAGCGCTGGGTACCAGTGGCAGCGTGGCCTTTACATTCACCCGTATGGGAGAATTCAAGATAAAGAACACCGGACTGAATATAGAGGACCTGGAGCTGGAACTTATAGACTATGGGCTGGAAGAGATCGGTGAGGACAGCGAAGGCAATATTGTTATACGCACCGCCTTCAATGAGTTCGGTAATATGAGCAAGGCCCTGGAAGAGAAGGGTATTGAAGTGACCACGGCCGAGCTAACGCGGATACCCATGAACACTACTGAATTAGGCGAGGAAGCGGCACAGGATGTACTAAAGCTGGTGGACAAACTTGAACAGGATGAAGACGTACAGAAAGTGTATCATAACCTGAAGTAAGGAAAATATCCCCTAGTCATCCCCCTCATTGAAACAATCAATTCCCTGTACCGGTATAGTTTGGAACCTGCCTTTCACGCGGTTGAAGCGCCAGGCCTGTTTTATTTCACTCAGGAAATCTGCCTTGTTCTTCTTTGCCACAGCTACCAGCTCCACATCAATCATCTTGTTCAACCGGCAGAAATAGCTTTCCACCCTCCACCCAGGGGCAATATTCCTGATTTCCAGCACGTCCATGATTGTGCAGGTCTTATTGGCAGTATCTGTTAGGAGGCTGAACAGCACCGCTGCCGCGGTGCCCTTGCAAAATATCTGCACATTCATCAGCTCTTTGGGATTGAGCCCGGGTACACCATTACCTTCAGTGAAACGGTATCCCGCCAGTCCGGGTATGGGCTTTCCGTCGGTATAGGTTCTGCCCACCAGTTTCTTTAAAACCGGTCCGGCATACTCGCCCTGTGCGAACAGGGAAAAGGAGATAAAGGTAAGAATCGTTATGAATATTATCTTCATGTGTATTCGTATTAAGATCCTTGTTTTAAATTTAGTTATCCAATAACGAAATCTCGCCTTTCATGTAATACACACAGCGCCCGCTCATGGTGACGCGTTCATCGTTCAGCTGCTCGCACCAGACCTCCCCGCCTCGCTTAGAAAGCTGCAGGGCATACATGGTCATTTTCCCCAATTTCTCGCTCCAGAACGGAATGAGTTGTGAATGGGACGAGCCGGTAACGGGATCCTCATCGATACCGGCGCCCGGAGCGAAGAACCGGGAGACGAAGTCTGAATGTTCAGACGGGATGTCAGACCTGTATGAAGTACCCGGGGCCGTTATGATCATCTTGTCGTAATACTTCTTCATGAGTGTGAAGTCGGGCTTGCAGTTCCGCACGGCTTGCTCGTTGGGGAGTTCTACCAGGAGGTCGCGGTGCCTGTATACCCCTACAATATCGGGCGTACCCAGAATCTCAGCAAGTTCATCACCGTATTGTGTGTACCGCTCTGGTTTCCAGCTGGGAAAGTCCATGGTGAACAGGCCATTCTTTTGTGTGATCCGGAGGATACCGCTCTTTGAACTAAAACGTAGTTCCGGCCTGTCAAAATTCAGTATCCCGAACAATACATAGGCGCTGGCCAGTGAGGCGTGGCCGCAGAGGTTGATCTCCAGGTTGGGCGTGAACCAGCGGATCTGGTAGTCGGCATCAGGACTGTCTGTCGGAACAAAGAATACCGTTTCGGAGAGATTGTTCTCCATGGCGATCTGCTGCATAAGGTTATCATTGAGCCATTTCTCCAGGGGGATAACGGCGGCGGGGTTGCCTTTGAAGAGGCTGGAAGTAAAGGCGTCAATTTGGTAGAGCGTTAATTTCATGATTAGTTGTAATTAATAAGGAGGCTTCGGGCATGGAACATACCTGTAAAATGGTCGTCAGGGATGCTTCTTTCAGGATGACAAT
>JANYAL010000216.1 GCA_025361325.1 Bacteroidota bacterium | reverse complement strand
TCTCATTTCGTAAAGGGACCTCACCGTCCATCTCCCGCTCACAAAGAGAGGGGGCGGACCAGCAGTAAATATTGCGACATTGTTTCTGGAAAATCATCAGTGAATCATTATCCGTCATGGAATCAGGAGCATTCATATTTGCGCTTCTCTTTTCATTTCGGTCTCACCATTTCTTCACCCTTCAGGGTTCCTTAAAGGGAACGAAGCTGGTTCAACAGAGAGGGGTTTTATTCTATGATGCGTAATTTGGCATAGTTCAACATGATCTTCTTCTCGCCGTTCAGGTCAAACTTTACGGTAGCAATGGGGTTATGTGCTGCGCCTTCCATTTTAGTCACTTCGCCATAACCGAATTTCTGGTGTTCCACTTTTTGCCCGGCCCGGAGGTTGCTGATATCGCTTGCGGTGAATCCCTCGGAAGGGACATGTTCAACGGTCTTGTTAAAGGTTTTTGAGATGATATAGGATGGGGTACTGGTCTTTCCCGGGGGTGCTCCGTAATATTTTTCGGCCTCGGATTCGGCGGAAGAACGCCCCTGGCTGTTGTGGAATCCGCGGTTCATGCGTTCGAATGCAGGGGTGTGGTTGCCGGTATTCTTCATGGCTCCGCCGGCATAGCTCCTGTCCAGGTATTTTTCCGGTATTTCTTCCAGGAAGCGGCTGGGATCATTCTGCTGCAATTGTCCAAAGCGGTAACGTGCATTCGAGAAGCTCAGAAAGAGACGTTGTTTTGCCCGGGTGATGGCCACATAAAACAGGCGGCGTTCTTCTTCCAACTCCTCACGGGTATTGATGGACATAGCATTGGGGAAAAGGGTCTCTTCGAGTCCTCCAACAAATACCACCGGAAATTCCAGTCCCTTGGCCGCGTGAATGGTCATCAGTTTCACCACATCGGGGTTCTGGTCCTTATCATCATCGGCATCGGTAAGCAGGGTGATCTGCTGCAGGTAGGTTCCCAGTCCTTTATCACCCACTTCCCCGTCCTCCTCA
This sequence comes from Bacteroidota bacterium, assembly GCA_025361325.1. GTDB lineage: Bacteria > Bacteroidota > Bacteroidia > Chitinophagales > Chitinophagaceae > Ferruginibacter. The sequence goes on along the minus strand of JANYAL010000216.1, from coordinate 2,910 downwards.
TTCATAGGTGTTTCGGTAAATTCCTTGATAGAGTTCAGCAGTTCCTGTAAGTTTTCATAACGGGCGAGGCCTTCGGTTGTCTTGTCGTTGAATAATTCCTTTACGATGCCGGTGCTCTTACCCACGATAACGGCCAGGTCATAGGCATTCTTCTTATCCAGTTCGCTCCGGAACATCTTTATCATGGTCGTAAAGCCGTTCAGGCTTTCGAGTGTACCGCTCCTGAATCCATATTTTGCGGCCTGGGCAACGATATCCCATACGCTGCAGTCATGTTCATTGGAATACAGTATGGCTTTGTCCATCGTGGTTTTGCCGATACCCCGGGCGGGAAAGTTTATGATGCGTTTCAGTGCTTCTTCATCTTTCGGGTTCACCACCAGCCTCAGGTAAGCGATAAAATCTTTCACTTCCTTTCGCTGGTAGAAGCTCATGCCACCATAGATGCGGTAGGCGATGCCCATGCGCCGAAGGGCCTCTTCAAAGCTGCGGCTCTGCGCATTGGTACGGTAGAGTATGGCAAAGTCCTTGTTGAAATAGTGGTTGCGTAATTTCTGTTCCTGAATCGTATCGGCCACCATTTTACCCTCGTCGTTATCAGTCATGGTGCGCACCAGGTTGATTTTTTCCCCTTCATCATTGGAGGTAAACAATCTTTTCTCGATCTGTGCTTTGTTGTTGGCAATAACCACATTGGCCACGTGCAGGATATTCTTGGTGCTGCGATAGTTCTGCTCCAGCTTCACCAGTTTCACTTCTTCATAATCTTTCTGGAACTGCAGGATGTTCTCGATGGTGGCTCCGCGGAAACTATAGATGCTTTGTGCGTCATCTCCTACGACGCATACATTCTCATGCATGGCGCCGAGCAATTTGATGATCTCATATTGAGCAGGATTGGTATCCTGGTATTCGTCGATGAGTATGTATTTGAATTTACGCTGGTATTTGCTCAGGGCTTCGGGGAAATTCTTCAACAGGATGTACATTTTGAAAAGCAGATCATCGAAGTCCATGGCACCGTTCTTGAAACAGCGTTTGGCATAGGCGTCATAGACCTGTCCGATGGCGGGGCGGTTTGCCCGGGTGTCTTCCTGCTGCAGTGCCCAGTCGCTGATGTATTCAGCCGGCCCAACGAGTGCGTTCTTGGCGGCGGAGATACGGTTATACACGATATTGGGTTTATAGTGCTTGTCATCCAGATTCAGTTCCTGTATGACCGTTTTAACCACGCTCTTTGCGTCATCGGTATCGTAGATGGTAAAGCTGGAGGGGTAGCCCAGTTTGGGTGCCTCGGACCGGAGTATCCTGGCAAATACGCTATGGAAAGTGCCTATGTATAAATTCCTCGCCTCTGTGTTGCCCAATGTCTTCTCCACCCTTTCCTTCATTTCTGCGGCGGCCTTATTGGTGAATGTCAGGGCAAGGATATTGAAGGAGTCGACCTTATGTGCAGCCATCAGGTGGGTGATGCGGGTGGTGAGCACTTTTGTCTTGCCGCTGCCTGCACCTGCAATGATCATAATGGGGCCGTCTTTGTGCAATACAGCTTCCCGTTGGGGTGGGTTCAGCTCATCCAGGTAATTCATGTGCTAAAGGTACGAAGCTGTATATTGAACCGATGAGCTGTGGGGAAATAAACTTTACCTTTTATGCAGCTTATTTACCTGATCTTGACCTCCTGTTTAATACGGGAACGGGTCCGGGCTTGTATAAAACTACCACTTTGTGGTATTGTTTTATTTATGAAACTATATTCTCTTTGTAGTGAAACCAACTGTTCGACTATAGCCTGGTCAAAACAGGAAGGCCCGTAATATATCCACCTCTTATTTGAAAACAGCAATAAACTTTGTAGATTTTTCTCATGCTTGAACACATCCCTGTCCCGATTCCTCGGGACGGGCCTTTTTTTATATCCCGGTTAACTAAATATATTATCAATTTAATACTAAATTAATTAGTGTTGATAAAATAAAACAATTATCTTTGATTCCGATTTTACATTTACAAAGCAAATTAAGATACATCCATTTAAAAAAATCAAGACAATGAGCAACATCGAAAAAACAGAGAAATCAGAAAAATTCAAGGCGTTGAAATTAACGATGGACAAGATTGATAAGGATTTCGGCAAGGGGTCGGTCATGATGATGAATGAAAAGGCACATGTGGAACAGGGAGTCATTTCAACAGGGTCTATCGGCCTGGATATGGCATTGGGTATTGGTGGCTTACCGAAAGGAAGAGTAGTGGAAATATACGGACCAGAGAGTTCAGGAAAGACCACCCTGGCCATACATGTTATCGCTGAAGCGCAAAAGAAAGGAGGCATGTGTGCCTTCATAGATGCCGAACACGCATTTGATAGTATCTATGCCCAGAAGCTGGGGGTTGATATTGATAACCTGCTTATCTCCCAGCCCGATTACGGTGAGCAGGCGCTTGAGATAGCCGATCGCCTGATTCTTTCGGGTGCGCTGGATGTTGTTGTCATTGATTCTGTTGCAGCACTGGTACCCAAGAGTGAATTGGAAGGAGAGATGGGCGACAGTAAAATGGGTCTTCAGGCCAGGCTGATGAGCCAGGCACTACGCAAGCTTACGGCCACCATTTCAAAGACGAACAGCTGCTGCATCTTTATCAACCAGTTGCGTGAGAAGATCGGGATCATGTTCGGAAATCCGGAGACCACCACCGGGGGCAATGCTTTGAAATTCTATTCTTCGGTCCGGCTGGATATCCGCAGGATGGCCCAGATCAAAGATGGCGATGAAGCAATAGGCAACCATGTAAAGGTAAAAGTGGTAAAGAACAAAATAACACAAACACCAACCCGGATGATATTAAGCCCGAAAGGTGCTGCCAGGTGTAAGCCCGTTAGGTGTTTCACGGCACTTAAATTTATGG
>JANYAL010000191.1 GCA_025361325.1 Bacteroidota bacterium | reverse complement strand
TTTATCCCCTTTGTCCCACCGCAACAATTTAACCACCACCCTTTGCCCATCAGTTGCACCATTCAGCTTTTCCGTTGCTACATAGAAATCAGGAATGGGTTTTTCAGAAGCCGGGACAAAGAATGCGAAATTCTTGTTCAGCTGAATATTTCCGATAAATTGCGTCTGCTTTCTCTCAACTACTTCTGAAATTATGCCTTCGGAACGGGTGTTTTTAAGGTTCTGTTTGGGGATCCGTACCCTTACCATATCACCGTGAAAAGCACGGTTAAAATCATTAGGTCTTACCAGGATATCTTTTTCCATTCCTTCTACAATAACATATCCTATTCCGTTGCGGGATATATCCAATCTGCCTTTTACGTCCTTTACCTGGGAAGATTTTTTTGGTTCTGTATTCTTTTTGTGCATAATTATTCTGAAACCACATTCCTTGAAAAGCAAGCTGATCTGTATTTTATTTTGCCCGGATACAATCAGGTGTGGCGACCACGTACGGGCAAATACTTTTTTCTGCCTGCAATGTACCAACAAATTGCTACATTCGGTCAAACGGGATGCGATGCAGGCACTCACAAATTCTCCACAACGGATCATCACCAGAACAATATGGATACTGTCGCTGGTGAGCCTTTTCACAGATATGGCCAGTGAAATGCTCTATCCCGTCATGCCGCTGTACCTGAAACATATCGGGTATACGGCTGTATTCATCGGCTTGCTGGAAGGTGTGGCGGAAGCAGTTGCCGGACTAAGTAAGAGTTATTTTGGCAAGATGAGCGACAGCCTGGGCAAACGACTACCCTTTGTACAATTCGGATATGGACTAAGCGCCCTCAGCAAACCCATGCTGGCTGTATTTATCTATCCCTGGTGGATATTTTTATCCAGGACATTCGACCGGATCGGTAAGGGTATCCGTACAGGTGCACGCGATGCTATGCTGAGCGATGAGAGTACCCTGGCAACAAAGGGGAGGGTATTCGGTTTTCACCGCAGTCTTGATACCCTGGGCGCGGTGTTTGGTCCTGCCATTGCATTGGTTTATCTCTATTTTTATCCGGAACAGTACAGGACACTCTTCCTGATTGCATTCTTACCGGGACTGCTGGCCATCATATCCACGCTGATCATCAAAGAAAAAAAGAAAAAGCCGGTTGCTGACGGACAACGTATCACCTTTAACTTCTTTGCTTTCATCACATACTGGAGAACAAGTCCGGCGGGGTATAGAAGGCTGGTGACCGGTCTGCTCTTTTTTGCCCTGTTCAACAGTTCGGATGTATTCCTGCTGCTGAAAATGAAAGACAGCGGTCTGAACGATATGGCTGTAATCGGAATATATATTTTCTATAACCTTGTATATGCCCTGCTCGCATACCCCCTGGGGATACTGGCCGATAAGTGGGGACTGAAAAGAATATTCCTCGCCGGGCTCACCCTCTTTGCCGGGGTTTACCTGGGATTTGCCTTGAACAGTAACATCGCCGTATTCATATTCCTTTTTTTCCTGTACGGGATCTATGCTGCCGCAACGGAAGGCGTTTCCAAAGCCTGGATATCCAATATCGTTGACAAAAAGGATACCGCCACCGCTATCGGCACTTACAGTGGTTTCCAGAGCATCTGTGCATTGTTGGCCAGCACCGTTTGCGGGTTGCTGTGGTATAATTTCGGTGCCATGACCACATTCATAATAACAGCAGGCATCACCTTGCTGGCAGTGACATACCTGGCGGTGATCAGGATTTCTATGGCCGGTAATACTTAACTTTATGTACAACAATCATTGATCTGATAATGATATCTTACGAAACCGTAACAGAAGCTTTGAATGGACTGAAGGCCAGGGGATATGTACTTGATTTCAATATTGCTTTTGATAAACTCCTTTGCACACAGCACGATATATCCCTGAATCCCGATGCGTTTGAGATCACCGAAGTGTATCGTTTTGAAGGAGAATCCGATCCATCGGATGAGGATGTGGTGTATGCTATCCTATCAAAGGATGGTAATATCAGGGGCGTCCTGACCAGCGCTTACGGTATGTACGCAGATACGGCTTCCGCAGCCATACTCAATAAACTAACCATGCATCTTTCATAAATTTTACTATATGCCAGGATCAGTAGACAGGAGAAATTTTATCAAAACAACGGCCCTCACCGGGGTTGCCCTCAGCATAAACAATTCTATCAGGGCTTTTTCACCTGTCTACTGATCCTGGCATATAGTAAAATTTATGAAAGATGCATGGTTAGTTTATTGAGTATGGCTGCGGAAG
>JANYAL010000013.1 GCA_025361325.1 Bacteroidota bacterium | reverse complement strand
CCGGAGAACTCAAATGGACAGGCACCCGTGCTGATCTCATCTTTGGCTCAAACTCCGAGCTTAGGGCACTCGCTGAGGTCTATGCATGTGAAGATTCCAAAGAGAAGTTCGTGCACGACTTTATAGCAGCATGGACTAAGGTGATGAACCTCGACCGTTTTGACCTGGCCTGATTTCATCGATGAAATATATCATGTAAAGAGGTGAACCGGCAATGGTTTACCTCTTTACATTTCAACATCAGCAAGGGCATAACCGGGAAAATTATTTATTTATCTTTACAGACAATTATCTTTAATAAGTTAACCTTATAAAACAAACAGAAAATTGATGAGGACCATCTTCAAAAACACAGGTTCATTATTCTTACCGTGCCTGGCAAGCCTGGTATCCATGGCGGCGACTGCCCAAACCCTGCAATCGACCCAGCCTGCACAAAATTTTAAAAAACTCAACCCCAACCTGGAATATGCATTTATAATCAATAAGCCCACTTCGCCCAATCCAAAGGAAGGCGACCAGATCTATGTGAACATGCAGATGGTTTGTAACAGCAGGTTGTTGTTCAATTCTGCCCAGTCGTTTAAAGGAAAGCCGGCACTGTATGGAGTTACCAAACCGATGTTCAAGGGAGATGTGATAGAAGCGATCACACTGATGACACCCGGCGACAGCATCACCTGTATCGTGGATGCCGATGCCTTATTCAGGAATACCAAGAACAAAAAACCGGATTTCATAAAAACCGGAGATAAAATACAGTATTTTATAAAACTGGTTTCCGTTAAAACAAAGGAGCAAATGCAGAAGGAACAACAGGCATTGATAGACAAGCAGATCAAAGAACAAATGGCTAAACAAAAAGAAGCAGCTGATAAACAGTTGATGAAGGATGACAGGGCGTTAAAGGACTTTTTTACCAGGAATAATCTAACACCGTTAAAAAGAGCTTCAGGCCTCTACTATCAAATAACAGCAGAAGGCTATAGTGAAAAGCCGCTGGCAGGAGATAGTGTTATTGTGAATTATACTGGCCGGTTGCTGGACGGTACCAAATTCGACAGTAATGAGGATACTGCCTTTCATCATGTGATGCCTTTTCAGTTCATCCTGGGACGCGGCATGGTGATCAAGGGATGGGATGAGGGGGTTGCCTTGTTGAAGGTAGGGGCAAAAGCTACCCTTTATATCCCCTCCGCGCTGGCTTACGGCGCATCGGCTATGCCGGGCAGTGGCGCCAATCCAAAAGGGATACCTGCCAATTCTGTTTTGATATTCAATGTTCAGCTTGCCAGCAGTAAACATCCTGTTCCTCCGCCACCTGTTATACCCCTAAAAGATTCTGTACATACGACTGTACCGCAACCCACTCAAAAGAATTAGTAAGAATGAATTGTACTTAAAATAGCCGGCCTATTTTGCTTTGGCTGTTTTAAGTACAATCATTGCTTTGTGTACCGTTTTTTCAATAAAAAACAGTGATCCTTCCCACATCCTTCCCACATCGTTCCCACATCGGGCCACACCAAATGCGGGTAGATGCGGGAACGATCTGGTAAAGAGGTGCACCCCTGCAAAACCTGCAGATTTGGGAACCACATGCTGCTGAAGGCCATACGCGTAAGCACTCCAAAACAGATTAAAACCCCCTGTTTATCAGGGGTTTTGTAATTTTACTGCCAAGTAATAAAAGAAATCATCAATTAACCACTACCCGATCAAGTTTTGGATCATATCATTCAACTGCTGCTGCAGTACAAATATTTTATCTTATTTCCTCTGGCGATCATAGAAGGTCCTATCATTGCCGTGCTCTGCGGCTTTTTATGCATCAATAATATACTGAACCCCTATATAGTATTTCCTATAATTGTGGCAGGAGATATGGTCGGCGATTCCCTGGTGTATATGCTGGGCAGGTTCGGCATACCTCCTTTCCTGAAAAGGGTCGCTTTAAAACTTGGTTTCAAGCCGGAGAAGGTGCAGAAAGTGCGGGCCTATTTCAATACCAATCCTATTCGTACCGTTTCCCTGTCAAAGATCACCCTGGGTATCGGCTTTACCGGTATCTACCTGGCCGGACATTCCAAAATCCCTTATAACAGGTTCATCATCATCAGCATGTGCACATCGGCCCTGCAATATTTGGTGTACCTGGGTATCGGACTTTTATTCGGTCATGCTTATAAGCAGATCAATAATTATATCGACTTCCTCACTGCTTTGGTGGTAATCATTGTCCTGAGCGTGGGGATATTCCTTTATGTTAAATCGAAGCGCAAGAAAATATGAGAATCCTTTATGTTTCCGACTCCTATTATCCGCATATAAACGGCGTTTATTATTTTGTATGCCGGGTGGGGCCCCTGCTGCAGGGCAAAGGACATGAAATAGCAGTGATCGCTCCTTCGGAAAGAATGTCTTCTACATTTAAAAAGGTGGACGGACTGGATGTATATGGACTGCCTTCCATGTCGGTTATTTTCTATCCATCCGTACGTGTGCCGGTCCCCTTTGGGTTAAAGAAAAAGATCCGGAAGATCATTATTGATTTCAAACCGGATATCATACATATACAGGACCATTTTCCCATATGCAAGGCCGTGGTGAGCGTGAACAGAAAGCTTAAGATCCCCATCATGGGCACCAATCATTTCATGCCGGAGAACATCACGGTATTCCTGCGCCGGCAATACTGGAAAAAGCGGCTGGAGCATTTTCTGTGGAAAGGTTTCTCTAAGGTTTTTAACCAGGTCAGGCTGGTGACCACCCCCACGGAATATGGGGTGAGCCTCATTCGCCCCCGGCTGAAAGTGGATACGATGGCCATCAGCAGCGGGATAGACCTGGTTACCTTTAATCCCTCCGGCAATACACAAACGATACGCGCGAAGTACGGATTGCCGGATAAACCCATATTGATATACGTGGGCAGACTGGATCCCGAAAAACACATCGAGGAAATATTAGAAGCTGTTGCCATTGCTGTGAAGACCATCGATTTCTGTTTTGTTATCGTTGGCAAGGGTACCAGCAAGCCGGCATTGCAACAACGGGTTCAGAAACTGGGCATCACGGAAAATGTGTTCTTTACCGGGTTTGTTCCTGATGAAGATCTTCCTGTCATATACAGGGCGAGCCGTTGTTTCATTATAGCCAGTATTGCCGAACTGCTCAGCCTTACCACCCTGCAGGCCATGGCCTCGGGCCTGCCTGTCATTGCCGTCCATGCTGGTGCCCTCCCTGAGCTGGTAAAGGATGGTATGAACGGATACTTGTATACTGAAGGGGATATCCCGGCCATCGTGAAGGGTATCGGGGATATCATTACCCGTGATGACCTGTATCAGGGTATGCGGGCAAAGACCCTGGAATTGGTTCAGCGGCACAACATCCATACCATCGTTGATACCTTTGAAAAGATATACCGGCAAAGATCACTGTAATGCTTTCGGCATTTGATGCCATCATCAGAGATTCATCAGGTATTCGAAAAGGCTTAATGAAGAAGCGATGCCCAGTTTTTTCCTCAGGCGGTAACGGCTGATCTCCACCCCGCGTACAGATATATTCATAAGCTGTGCTATTTCCTTGGTCGACAGATTCATGCGCAGGTAAGCACATAATTTTAATTCATTCCCGCTCAGGGCAGGGTGTTTTTCCTTGAGCCTGATCACAAAGTCGTTGTGCACTTTGTCGAAGTGCTGTGCAAAATGTTCCCAGTCCTTGTCTACCTTGTCATCCTCACTGAGTACTTTTATCATCTTCTTCAGTTCGTTCACTTCTTTCTCATTGCTCAGTACTTTCATCACCTGGTTCAGTTCGGTCTTCATCTTGGTAAGCAATTCTCCCTTCTGCAGCAGGTGCATGGCGGTGGTGGCCAGTTCAGAATTCTTGTAATCGATCTCTGCCTGCAGTTTTTCGTTACGCAGTGCCACCAGTTCATTTTCCGCCTTGTTGATCTCGAGCTGGTGCAGGTATTGCAGCCTTTTCTGTTCTTCCTCGTAACGCTTCTGTTGCTGGTGGAATTTTTTCCGGTCCCACCTGTAAAATAACCAGGCCAGCAGGCAGAATACCAGGAAATAGATGATATAGACCCAGGTGCTTTGGTACCAGTGGGGAAGAATGCGGAAGCCATAATAGGCGGGTATAGATTCATTGCCCAGGTTATTGCGGACCTTGATCTCAAACGTGTAAGTACCAACAGGCAGGTTGGTGTATTCCTTCTCTGTTTTATTAGACCAATCGGACCACTGATCATTGAAACCCCTCAGCCGGTAACTGTATTCCAGGTTGTTTTGCTGCCCGAAAAGTGGCGAAGCATATTCAAAACGAATCGTTTTCCAGTTATTGTTTATCTGCCGGATGCTGTTCTCGTCCTGCACCTGCTTGTCATTGCTGTCGGGCAGGTAGCCACCGAAGAGGAGACTGTCCCTGGTGTCGATGATCCTTACCGACCGTACGAGCACCCGAATCTCAGGAACGTTATTTTTGTATTTCTCAAAATTAATGTGAAAGAAACCCTTCTCACTGCCCACAAAAATATTGTGTTCGTTCACGGGATATATGAATTCAAAGCCGCTGAGCATTTTGTTGTTCAGTTCGGGCAGATAGATGAGAGATGGTTTTTTTGTGGACATTTCCAGTACACCCAGGTTCTTTTCATGTATGAACCAGATATTGCCTTCCGTATCTTCCCGGAGGTACCGGATACTTTGCTGACCGAGCAGGTACTTATATTCTGCTGATGGTTCAAAGATATCCCTGGCAGCGTTATACCCGTAAATGCCCTTTTCCGTTGCCACCACCACTTCGTTCTTGATCTTATAAACATGATTGTTTAGGGTGGAGGGCAATCCGTTGGCGTTGGTATATAATTTTACGGTGTAACTGCTGTCGGGTGAGCGGGTTATACGGTACACCCCGTGATAGGGGTGTGACACCCAGATATTATCATTCTTGTCGATGGCTATGAACCTGGAAGATTCTTCAAAGCCCCGGATGCTCTCGGCAGGCGTAAAGGAACTGTTGTTGTAATTAAAGAAGGTTAGCCCCTTATAATTACCTGCCACGATCTTCTTGGATGGGAATACTTCAGAGAGCGGCAGAAAATTCCAGAATCCGGTACCGGAGTAAATGGGTGTTGCGGTATTACCGGTAACAATAAAAGCGCCTTCATGATGTCCGAGCAGCAACTGGCCATTGATCTCGGCAAGGCCCCAGGTTTGTCCGGTAGTATTCACCACTTCAGAAAATACGCCTTTACTGAAACTGAGGTCACTGACGGGCTGCAGAAGTACACGGAAGAGTCCGGCAGACGTGCCGGCATATAAATAGTCCTTATGGATAATGGCGGTATAGCCCGAGGCATCCAGGGAGGAGGGCGTGATGTGTTTTATGGCACTATTATAGGCGATGAAATCGATACCGTTATCCAGTCCCAGCCACAGATCTCCCTGCCTGTCGTGGAAAAGGCTCAGTACATTGTTATTCTGTAAACCTTCTGTCTTGGAAAAGCGCTGGATCAGCTGTCCGGTGGCGTCAATAATAAAGACACCGCCGTTGTTGGTTCCCAGGGCGATCCTGTCGCTGCTGATGGAGCAGGCGGTGTAGATCCTTTCCTTTTCGATCATGTCAGTGGCCGGCGTGTGCATGCTGGAATAACCAGCTGATGACAGGATGTACAAGCCATTCTTTAGCGTGGTGATCAGAATACTGTCTTTTTGAAGCGGAAGAATGGCAGTAACTGGATCATTTACAGCCAGCATATTAGGCGCATTCACCGGCTTCCATACATTATTTTCGAAACAGAGCAGTCCATTCTTATAGTCGTGGGCATACAGTTTATCATTACAGGCACCCATGTATGACCATTCAGCGGGTGCATTATATACTGCCACAGACTCATTGGTGATCCTGAAGATGAGGTTGGAGGTCCGGAAGAAAACATCATGGTGGAGCGCAACAATATCCCATACATCCCCGAATGAGCGGTACTTTTCGGGGATGAGGCTTGTAATGGAACGGTATTGAAGCCTCCCGTTCTCTGAGGGCGCAAAGTATCCCAGTTCGTCCTGGCCACCCACATATATTTTATTATCTGGTGCAATCTCAACCGAACGCACGATTGTTTTGTTGGGAAGAGGGTACAGGTTCCAGTATTTGCCGTCGAAACTGAGTAAACCCTCATTATTGGCCAGGTAAATGATCCCGCTCTTGTCTTGCCGGATATCCCAGTTCTGTAAGCCGGCGCCATATGTTATACGGGGGTAATTGATCACATCGGGCAGCCCGATTGTGTTTTGACCAGCCAGGGAAATGGGAAGTAACAATAAAATAATGATTTTTTTCAATGTTGTACCCTGATTTGTGTTTGTGAAAGTATAAAAAATATGTTGATGTAGTATTGAAGTACTCAAAATACGCTTAAAATAGTGATTGATTTTCTTTTTGATGTAGTGTTGATGTAGCTATTTTTAGTATTTCTACAACATAACCCTGTAGATTTGAACGGTTATTATCTCTTGATTTTTCGATTCGCTAAAACAATTGTTATATGAAATTAAAACTAGCACTATTGTGCCTGCTCACTACGACTGGCATATTTCTTCAACAAGCCATCGGGCAAGATCTCAAACTTTCCGGTAAAGTAAGCAACAGTTCAACGGGAAAACCTGTACCTGGCAGTACAATCAGTATAAAGGGTAGTGCCGTAGGAACAACATCCGACGAAAACGGTAACTTTTCCATTACTGCAAAAAAGGGGGCAACCCTGGTCGTATCATATATAGGTATGACACCCGTAGAGTATTTGGTGCGCAATAATGACGCACCGGTACAGATATTCATGCAGGAAAGTGCTTCAAATACTATGCAGGATGTAGTGGTAGTAGGATACGGCACCCAGAAAGTGACCAAGGTATCCGGTGCCATCTCTACTGTAAAAAGCGCAGATATACAGAAACTGAACCCGGTACGGGTGGAAGAGGCACTGCAGGGATCTGTTTCGGGTGTAAACATCATTCAAAGCGGTTCTCCGGGTGTTGGTCCAACCATCTTCATCCGTGGTATACCCGACCTTTCGGGAAAACCCACTGTGATCGTGGATGGTGTTGAGCAAACCACAGATGATCTGAACTCAATCAATCCTACCGAGATAGAGTCTGTCTCCGTTCTGAAGGACGCTTCGGCCACAGCCATTTATGGTGTGAAGGGGGGTAACGGGGTAATCGTGATCACCACTAAGTCGGGACGCAAGAATCAAAAGACAGATATAACCCTTAACAGCAGCTATAGCATACAGCAGGTGATTCGTACCCTGCCGGTATTGAATGCCACCGAATACGGTGCCATGCTTAATGAAGGCAGTACCCTGAGTGGAGGAAGTGTCATCTTCCCCGACCTTTCTGTACTGGGCGTTGGTACCGACTGGCAAAAACAGGTCTTCAATAATGCACCCCTGCAAACGCATAATATTTCCGCCAGGGGCGGTAGTGACAAGATCACCTATTTCGTATCGGGCGGTTACCTGCAGCAAGGTGGTATCCTTGGCGGATATGACAAATCCCGTTTCAACCGTTTGAACTTTACGTCGAACCTTTCCATCGACCTTACCTCCAACCTGAAATTTATCGTGGATGCCACCTACCTGAATTTCGACGGAAGAAGTGTGGCGGAGAATGCTTTTAACAGTATCCTGGGCAGTGCTATCAATTTCGATCCCACGGTACCCATCTATAATAACGTACCCAGTACGGTTGGTAAATACGGATTCAGTAACCTGATCACCCGGGAAGTATACAACCCGCTCACTAAACTGGATAATACCTATAATACCAACGCGGGTAACAAGCTGTATGGAAAATTCGAATTCCAGTATGAGCCCATCAAGAACCTCAGGCTTTCCGCCAGGTACGGGTATACGAAGTACGACGGCAATTCCAAAAGCTTCGATCCCCTCGTCTTCTGGGGCCTGAACAATACGGGCAATACACTGAACGCAGACGGTTCCACTATTTCCGGACTGCATAACAGCGTATCCCATACCAAGGCAACGTATGCGAATTACAATATCGACCTTTTTGCAAACTATAACTTTACCCTCTACAGCAAGCATCACCTGGAAACCACGGTAGGTATGACCCTGTCCAAGGGCACAGGCAACACCGCCGGGGCAAGCAGGCAGGATGTGCCCTATAATTCATGGCAATTCGCTGATTTTACAGCGGCTACAGGTAATACAACCAATAATAATACCAACGGGCTGAACGGCTATTATTTCCAATACTTTAATAAGCACGCTTCCGGCTTCGGCAGGGTGAACTATGATTATGAAGACAAATACCTGGCTTCCTTCACCGCAAGAAGAGACGGTTCCTATGCATTTGGGGTCGATAATAAATTCGCTACTTTCCTCTCCGGTTCACTGGGCTGGGTGGTCAGTAAAGAGGATTTCTTTAAAAGCAATTTCATTAATTTCCTGAAGATCAGGGGAAGCTACGGTTCTGTGGGCAGTGATAATGGTATAGATCCCCGTAAGGTGCTGGTAACCATTCAAACCGATTACCTGGCCTCTCTCTATGGTTCGGGAAACAGTATCGGCTACACGTTCGGTAACGTATTTTTTCCGGGATCCACCATTGCCTCTGCTGCCAACTCCGCCCTTCGCTGGGAGAAGCAGTTACAGAGCAATGCGGGCTTTGAAGCCACTTTCTACAAGAACAAATTCAATATTAGCGCTGACTATTTCACCAAAACAGTGGATGGATTGCTGTTCACGCCTTCCCTGTCGGCCTACCTGGGAACCATTCCACCCCCCCCTGCCAATATCGGCAGCACCAAGAGCAGTGGGGTCGACATCACCCTCGGCTTCAACAGTAAGATCATCAAAGACCTGGGCCTGAACACATCACTTACATTTACTACCGTAAAGAACCTGGTTACCAAAACTGGTGATAATGGCGCATACATCTTCGGAGGCGGTTATTTCAATGGCCAGTCTCAGAACGTGACCATCTTCGGGCCGGGCCAAACGCCGGCTGCTTTCTTTGGCTATAAAACTGCCGGACTTTTTCAGACCCAGGCAGAGATCGACAAGTCACCCATACAAAATGGTGCCAAACCCGGTGATATCAAATTCCAGGACCTGAATGGTGATGGCGTGATCGACAGCAAGGACCAGACGGTGATTGGCAATCCTTTCCCCAAATTCACCATGGGCTGGAACCTGGGACTTACCTACAAGAATTTTGATTTCAGTGCTTTCACCTATGCCTCTTATGGAAATGATATCTACATGGCATTTGAAAGAAATGATACCTATACCAATAAATACAGGGGTATACTGAGCAGGTGGACCGGGCCCGGTACCACCAATGATGCAAGAAGCCCCCGCTACACATTCACCGATGTGAACAATAACAGCCGCGTATCTGACCGGTATGTAACAGATGGTTCATTTGTAAAGGTGAAGAACCTGCTGTTGGGTTACAATATTCCGCTGGCAGCAGTAAAAAAGGTATTCAGGAACGTAAGGGTATATGCACAGGTAAAGAACCCGTTCACCTTCACCAGGTATAACGGTCTTGATCCTGAAATTGCCGGCGGCGGTTTGCTCGATACCGGTGTGGACAGAGGTACCTATCCCCAGGCCAGGACCTATGCTTTCGGCCTTGACATCAAATTTTAAATAACTACCATTAAAAATGAATACGATGAAAAGTTTAAAGATATTAAGTGCGGTGATCCTGGTCACATCGCTGGCATCCTGTAAAAAATGGGTTGATTACAATGCACACCAGGACTTCCTGATCACTGAACAGGATTACCTGCAGAACGAAGGTGATTACCGGGCCATGACAGTGGGTGTGTATTCACCCCTCCAGTGGATGAACCAGATTGTACCGGTTGGTGATATCGCCACAGATAATTCTGTTACAGGCGGAGAAAGTGCTTCTGATGTGCTTTCCTTGCAGCAGATTGATAAGTACACACACTACCCGATAAATTCCACCATCGCCGACCTCTGGCAGGTAATGTATGAAGGTATCAACCGGGCCAATTACCTCTACCAGTATAAGGATAAGAACCTGTCAGGCGCCACTGTTACCTTTGCCGGCAAAGATGCCCTGTACGGCGAAGTATATTTCCTGCGGGCTTTTTATTATTTCAACCTGGTAAAGGTGTTCGGGGATGTTCCTTTATTCACTGACAAGAGGCTCACCCTGGCCGATTCCAGGCAATTGAAAAGGTCACCTAAAGCGGATGTGTACAAACAGATTGAAACGGATCTGAACAATGCCATCAGTGTATTGCCGGCAACACAAACAGACAAGGGCAGGGCCACCAAATATGCAGCCCAGGCATTGCTGGGTAAAGTGTATCTATATGAGAATAAATATGATGCCGCTGCTTCCACACTTGAAAAAGTAATCACTTCAAATGCCTACAGCCTCGTACCTGATTTTGCTTCCATATTCCTGCTGAGTGGCGAAAATGGCCCCGAGTCTGTATTTGAGATCCAGTATTCGAACGGGCAGGGCACATACGACTGGGGACATGTTACCCGCGGCCAGGGAAATTATTCTGTTCAACAGTGTGGCGTAAGGGGATTGGTTGGTTCCGGTAATATGCCCTATAACCCGGGCTGGAGTACAAACCTGCCTACCCAGAACCTGGCTTCTGCCTATGCCGCCGGGGATAAAAGAAAAGATGCCACTGTATTAGATATTGAAGCGTATAAGAACGCAAACCCTTCCTATAATATCAGTTACCAGGTGGCACCATACGAGAATACCGGTTTATACAATGCAAAATTCCAGCCCCGTAAAGGTGAAACTTCCGGTCAGGTAGAACTCAACTACGATAATAATTTCAGAACCATTCGTTATGCTGATGTATTGCTGCTGGCGGCAGAGGCCAATAATAAAGCCACTGCAGCCAATGATGGGAAGGCCCAGACCTATCTGAACCTCGTGCGCCGCCGTGCTTTCGGAGACAATGCACATGATGTGAATGTGACGGGGTCTGCATTGTACGACGCCATTCTGAATGAACGGAGACTGGAACTTGCCATGGAAGGCGAACGCTTTTTTGACCTGGTCAGAACCGGGAAGGCTGCAAGTGTACTGGGCCCTTTAGGATTCGTTACCGGGAAAAATGAACTGTTTCCCATACCCCAGGGCGAAGTGGACGGCGGATTGACACAAAACCCCGGTTACTGATTCATTCAATTTTAAAAACTATAATTTATGAAAGCAATAAAAAATATTCTTTGTTTGCTCCTCCTGATGACTGCCGTTATCAGTTGCGAAAAACAAAATTACAACGACGTCTCCCTGCTACAGCCGGCGGTGACCCCTTCCAAACTGGCGGAACTGTTCACGATCACGCAAGACAATTCCGGCCTGGTGACCATCTATCCCGGAGCTGAAGGGGCTTCCTATTACGAGATATTCTTCGGGGATACTACCACGGCGCCTGCAAAAGTGCTGGCCGGCGGTAATGTGACCCACAAGTATCCGGAAGGAAATTATACGGTAAAGACCATCGCCCATAGCCTTACCGGGCAAACAACGGTATTGTCACAGCCACTGACAGTGACTTTTCGGGCACCTGAGAACCTGGTGGTGACCATTACGCGGGATGCCGTGAGCAGGTTTAAGGTCAATGTGTCGGCCACAGCCATTTACCAAACCTTTTTCCAGGTGTATTTTGGAGATGTACCCAATGAAGTGCCTCAGAATTTCCTGCAGGGACAGATCATCAGTCATACCTATGCCAGTACCGGCACCTATACAATACGGGTTGTGGCGCTCAGCGGCGGCGCCGCCCGGACCACCTATACCCAGGTGATATCCATCAAGAACCAGCTAGACCTCCCCGTTACCTTTGATGACCCCACGATTGATTACTCGGTCATTGATTTTGGCGGAGCCGTATCTGTGGGCGCAGTTGACCCCACCAATAACAGTAACAATGTAGAACAGACCACCAAGGCCCCCGGTGCAGAGACCTGGGCCGGCACTACCATGGGCAATAACCAGGGTTTTGTTCATAAAGTACCTTTCACTGCATTGACCACCCAAATGAGTATGCGCGTTTATTCACCTGCCGTGGGCATCCATGTACGCCTGAAAGTGGAGGACCATAACGACCCTACCAAATCTGTGGAAACAGAAGCACTCACCACCGTTGCCAATACCTGGCAAAAACTGATCTTTGATTTTGCCTACCAGGCAACGGGAACGGCTGCACTGAACCTTGGTTATACGTATGACAAGGCTTCCGTATTCTTTGATTTCGGTACACCCGGCAGCGGCAAAGTGTTCCTGTGGGATGATGTTAAATTTGAGCCCGTGAACATATACAGCGGGTTACAACTGCCGATCGATTTTCAGTCAGCCACCCTGCCCTATAATTTCACCGATTTCGGAGGTGCAGCATCAACCGTGGTGAGCAATCCGCATGTGACAGGTATCAATACCTCCTCTAAAGTGGGGGCACTTACCAAGGGCGCAGGCGCACAGGTATGGGCCGGTTCTTACCTGGAATTGGGCAATCCTATCAATTTTAATTTCCTGCATAAGATCAATATGAAGGTTTGGGTGCCGGCAGCCGGTCTGGATATCAAACTAAAACTGGAGAACCTTGGCAATCCAGCAATCAATATTGAACGGGATGTGAACACCACGATCGCTAATGGATGGGAAGACCTCACGTTCGATTTCAGCGGTATCGTAAGTGCCAATAACTATCAAAGGGTTGTTGTATTCTTTGATTTTGGTAACACGGGTACCGGGTTGACTTATTATTTTGATGATATCAGACTTAACTAATTATAAAAACTAAAAACCATGGTTACTAATATCAGATCTTTTGCAGTTATATTGCTGGCGATGCTGTTCGGCTTCAGCAGCTGCAAGAAAGAAACCTATTCATTTGGAACGCTGAAAACACCCGCAGGGCTTACGATGACCCCAACGGTATTGGGTATTAGTGGTCCAAACCCTAACGGAGACGGTACCGGGCGCGTAACTTTCGCTGCTGCGGCAACAGATGCACTCCTGTACAAGATATTTTACGGAGACGGAAGTACCGATACTTCCTATTCCGGCAACTTCAGTCATAAATATATCAACGCTGTAAAGGGTACATACAATTATACCGTTTCTGTGAATGCAATTGGGACAGGCGGAAGCACCTCTACGCTGGATAAGAGCATCACGGTATTCACCGATTACCAGATACCTGCCAATATCATTGCTGCTCTTACCAATGGTGCCAGTAAGATATGGATCACAGACCATGATGCGAACGGTCATTTTGGTGTAGGGCCTAATACCAGCTTTTATCCAGACTGGTATGCCGCATCACCGAATTCAAGAGAAGCCTGTGCGTATGATGACGAGATCACTTTTATCAGTGATGGCATCGGCGGGATATCAATTAACGTAGATAATAAAGGACAATCCTTTATGATCGGTGCTGCTACAGCTACCTATGGACTGTCCGGCGGGGACGGATGTTATACTATTGCTACCATTGGCCCAAAGAAACTTGGTTTTTCGCCCGCCACTTCGGGTTCAACGCCTGCCAATTCCACCCAGGTGCAGTTTGCAGTACCAGGTAATGGTATCATAAATTTTGCCACCGGCGGAAAGACCTATGAAATCCTTTCCATATCTTCCACCAATGTCTTCCTGCGTAATATCGGCAGTGATGGCAATGCCTGGTATCAAAAATTGAAAATTAAGTAAAGTATCATACGATGAAAGGGAAATTGGTAAAATATACCGTGGTCATCATTGCTTTGCTGGCCTCCTGCAGCAAAAGCAGTACAACCGATAATTCCGGTTCGGCTCCCACGAATCTTTCTGTTTCCGCCGTGGTGGCCCTGGATAACAGCGGCAATGTTTCTTTTACTGCATCCGCCACCAACGCGGTGAGTTATGATTTTGATTATGGCAACGGCATTTTTCAAACTGTTCCGTCGGGGGTTATCACCTACAAATATCCTGCCTCCGGTACTTATTCCGTTAATGTGGTGGCAAAGTCCTCTACCGGGCAAACCGTATCCAAGAGCATAAACATCACCGTTACCGTTGTATTAACGCTCGTATGGTCAGATGAATTTGATGTACCGGGCGCACCCGATCCCTCAAAATGGGGATATGATATTGGTACAGGGTCCGGCGGTTGGGGCAATAATGAACTGGAATATTATACCAACAGGCCCGACAATGCCATAGTATCGGGTGGAACGCTGAAGATCATCGCCAAAAAAGAGAGTTTTATGGGCAGTGCTTATACTTCAGCCCGGCTGCTGACCATGAATAAATTCTCCTTCCAATACGGCAGGATCGAGATCAGCGCAAAACTGTCTTCGGCCCTGGGCACCTGGCCGGCATTCTGGTTGCTGGGTAATAATATATCTTCTGTGGGCTGGCCCAATTGCGGCGAGATAGACGTTATGGAACAAAAGGGCAGTGACCAAAACAAGATCTACGGCACCGTTCATTATCCCGGCCATTCCGGTAGCAACGGGGATGTGTCTACCACGGTCATAGCGAACGCCAGTACGGCATTCCATAAATATGCGCTGGACTGGACCCCATCGTACATCTCCTTTTCTGTGGATGGTGTTATATTCAAGATCTTCACCAATAACGGAAGCCTGCCCTTTAACCAGAATTTCTTTGTGATCCTGAACCTGGCCATAGGAGGTAATTTCGGCGGTGCGGTTGACCCGGGCTTTACCAGCGATGTACTGGAAGTGGATTATGTAAGGTTATATCATTAGCAGTTGATCGCCCCGGATCTTAAAAGTAAAACATAACAGGTGGCCCGTAAAACAGGCTCCCTGTCATTAAAAACCTCATATAAGCAATCATTAAAAGTGGTCGTATTTTCTTTTCCAAGATATAGTGCCTCCACTTTTTTCTTTTTTCACTGCTATGATCACTGATGTGCTCACACGTAAAATTCCGATGAACAAAAAACCAATCATTTCCAATGAACACATCTTATAAAAACCTGCTGATAACCTGCTGTTCATTGATCCTGGTATGCTGCAGTTGTACGGATAGTGCCCAGACAGGATTCAAAAAACTGGTCTGGTCCGATGAGTTCAATTATAACGGTTTGCCCGACAGTACCAAGTGGAGTTACGAGGAGGGCAACGGATGCCCCAAGATCTGTGGCTGGGGAAATAATGAAAAGGAATATTATACTGCCAAAAGGCCGGAGAATGCCAGGGTGGAGAATGGAAGGCTGATCATTGAGGCCAGGAAAGAAAATTTCAAGGGATCGTCCTATACATCAGCCAGGCTGGTGAGTAAAAACAAGGGCGACTGGAAATACGGACGGTTCGAAATTAAGGCAAAGATCTCCAAAGGCAAAGGTACCTGGCCCGCCGTGTGGATGATGCCTACTCATTGGGAGTATGGCGACTGGCCCCACAGCGGCGAGATAGATATCATGGAGAACGTGGGTTATATGCCGGATTCCGTTTTCGGCAGCATACATACCGGTGCTTATAACGGCATGAAGGGTACACAGAAAACAAAAGGATTGAAGTTCAGCGACCTGGCTGATAATTTCCATGTCTATGCTCTTGAATGGACCGCCGAAACCATCTCCTTTTTTGTAGACGATCAGAAATACCACGTATTCAAAAATGAACATACCGGCACCGAGGCCTGGCCTTTCGACAGGGCATTTCACTTCATCTTCAATATAGCCGTCGGCGGCAATTGGGGCGGTAAATACGGTATCGACGACAACAGCTTTCCGCAGCGATTGGAGATCGACTATGTACGGGTGTACAGCGATCAGAAATAGTGAACATAAAACGAGCCCCCGGTTCGTATCTTCTCCTCACCCTGGTCTCTGTCTTCACAGACCATTTTTTGGATCTTCCCTAATAATTACAGTTTTTATTGATATGAGAATGTATTGTTGGTACCCTGACTTACCGACCTGGGATTTGTATGATAAAAAAC
>JANYAL010000149.1 GCA_025361325.1 Bacteroidota bacterium | reverse complement strand
AGGGAAATTAATCTGGCCATTGATCGGCTCATTTATTACAGCGGCTGGTGCGATAAATACCAGCAGTTGTTCAGTTCTGTTAATCCTGTTGCTTCTTCGCATTTTAATTTCTCTGTCCCCGAACCTACAGGCGTTGTAGCTGCCATTACGCCACAATATGATACTTTGCTGGGCCTTGTTTCACTGATAGCCCCTCTCATTGCAGGGGGGAACACTTGTATTGTTCTGGCCTCTTATAGTAAGCCTTTATGTGCGGTAACTTTTGCGGAAGTACTAAACAATTCTGACCTCCCGGGTGGCGTGGTGAATATACTGACCGGGGAATTTTCGGAACTGGCTTCATACTTTGCAGAACATATGGATGTGAACGCTATGGTCTTTTGCGAGACAGATCCAGTCACTCAACAAATGATAAAGGAAAGATCTGCTTTGAATGTAAAAAGGATCACAATATATGACAAGGTGAAATGGAATACCCAAACTGCTCAATCGCCTTATTTCATCATGGACTTCCAGGAGATCAAGACCACATGGCATCCTATTGAAAATATCGGTGGTACGAAAAGTAGTTATTGACCTTGAAGGATACTAATCAAAACCCCATTCTGTTGAGAATGGGGTTTACTATTGCAAAAAGTATAATACTTAATCTTCTACTTTCACCTTTCCTTTTGACTTAGCAATCACTTCCTCTGCGATATTATTAGGTGCAGGATTATAATGACTGAACTCCATGGTTGAGGTGGCGCGACCGCTTGATAATGAACGTAACTGTGTTACGTAACCAAACATCTCACTTAAAGGAACCTTAGCCTTGATGACCTGAACACCATGCTTATTATCCATGCCTTCCAGCATTCCCCTGCGGCGGTTAAGGTCGCCGGTCACATCACCCATATATTGATCAGGCGTTAACACTTCTACCTTCATGATTGGTTCAAGCAATACCGGTTTTGCCTTTCGCCCGGACTCGCGATATCCCTGTTTGGCACAAAGTTCGAAACTCATGGCATCACTATCCACCTGGTGGAAACTTCCGTCAAATACCCGGACTTTCATGCTCTCCATTGGATAACCCGCCAAAACGCCTGTTGTCATAGCTGATTCAAAACCTTTTTGAATAGCAGGAACAAATTCTTTTGGAATAGATCCTCCGAAAAGGCCATTAACAAATTGGAAATTTGATTTGCCCTCTTTCAGGAATTCCTCATCAGCTGGCCCTATCTCGAATATAATATCAGCAAATTTACCCCGTCCGCCTGTTTGCTTTTTGAGCGTTTCACGGTGTTCGATGGTTGTTTGAAACGCTTCTTTATACGCTACCTGGGGTGCACCCTGGTTGATCTCAACTTTAAACTCTCTACGCATCCTATCCACAATGATCTCCAGGTGCAATTCACCCATCCCGCTTAGAATGGTCTGACCTGTTTCTTCATCTGTTTTAACCCTTAAAGTCGGGTCTTCTTCTACTAGTTTGGCTATTGCCATACCCATTTTGTCAACATCCGCCTGTGTCTTTGGCTCTACTGCAACACTGATCACAGGTTCAGGGAATGTCATGGCTTCCAGGACGATGGGATCATCCTCATTACAAAGGGTATCACCAGTTTTAATGTCTTTAAATCCTACAGCCGCTCCGATATCACCCGCTTCGATAAAATCGACCGGATTTTGTTTATTGGCATGCATCTGCATGATACGGCTGATACGTTCATTCTTACCCGTCCGGGTATTCAATACGTAGGAACCGGAATTCAAACGACCGCTATATGCCCTGAAGAAAGCCAACCTTCCGACAAAAGGATCGGTCATGATCTTAAAGGCAAGTGCACTGAATGGCTCCTTAGGATCACAATGACGCAAGATTTCTTCCCCATTTTCAGGATTTGTTCCTCTTACAGCCTCGATATCCATTGGTCCTGGCAGGTAACGTACAATTGCATCCAGGGCGGTCTGAACCCCCTTATTCTTGAAAGAAGAACCGCACATCATAGGTATGATAGATATATCGATCGTAGCCTTACGAATAGCTTCATGGATCTCTGCTTCTGTGATGGAATTTGGATCATCAAAGAATTTCTCCAATAACTTATCATCATAGTCAGCGACCGCTTCAATCAAGTGCTGTCTCCATTCATTTACATCTTCCATCATATCTTCAGGTATTGGTACTTCATGAAAGGTCATACCCAGTGTTGCGTCATCCCATACCATGGCTTTCATGGTAATAAGGTCAACTACTCCTTTGAAACTGTCTTCTGCTCCAATAGGCAATTGCAAGGGTACTGCCTGTGCGCCCAGCATTTCTTTTACCTGTTTTACAACATTCAGGAAATCTGCGCCAGCACGGTCCATTTTATTTACAAACCCGATACGGGGAACCTTATACCTATTGGCCTGTCTCCAAACAGTTTCACTTTGTGGTTCCACACCACTAACGGCACAGAATAATGCCAACAGTCCGTCCAGAACACGGAGTGAGCGTTCGACTTCCACCGTAAAATCCACGTGCCCGGGTGTATCAATAATATTAAATTTATATTGTTTTGTTTCCGATGTCTTCTTTCCCTGATCCATCGGAAAATTCCAGAAACAAGTGGTAGCTGCGGATGTGATCGTAATGCCTCTTTCCTGCTCCTGTGCCATCCAGTCCATTGTGGCTGCTCCATCATGTACTTCGCCAATCTTATGATTTACACCCGTATAGTATAATATACGTTCGGTGGTTGTAGTCTTTCCGGCATCGATATGAGCGGCAATTCCAAAATTTCTTTGATAACGTAAATCTGCCATTTTATTTAATGTTTGTTTTTAATGTTTGTTTTTAATGTTTGTATTAGTTGCTAAAAACACCTGAGCCGATTCTTTATTTTACTTATTCAATATTGTCACGTTTTGACAATTTATTGTTTATATATTATTTTTAATCTTAAGCTATCTGAACCACAGCTTACACCCCGAATGAGGCACTTTTCAGTCCCGGGGAAGTTTGATATGATGATTCCACTCTCATAATATGCTAAATCAAGAATAGCCCTTGTTGAAAATTACTATACCTTTTAGCGCC
>JANYAL010000141.1 GCA_025361325.1 Bacteroidota bacterium | reverse complement strand
GAAAAATGCGGTAGCGCCTTGTCGCCGGAACAACTGATCAACCCAAGGAGTACGCTAAGCGATGCCGTACCCATTAAAAGAAAGACCAGGCATTGGTATTTTCCCTTGCAAGATTACGAGTCCTGGCTGAAGGAATGGATATTGGACGGGCACAAGGAATGGAAGAACAACGTATACGGGCAATGTAAGAGCTGGCTCGACAGCGGGCTCCAGAGCCGGGCTATGACAAGGGATAGTAGCTGGGGCATACAGGTGCCTTTACCGGATGCCGGGGGCAAGGTACTGTATGTATGGTTTGATGCGCCTATCGGGTATATCAGTGCCACCAAAGAACTCACCCCCCGGTGGGAAGATTACTGGTGCAGGGAAGACACCAAACTGGTGCATTTCATCGGGAAGGATAATATCGTATTCCACTGCATCATCTTTCCGGCTATGCTAAAAGCCCATGGTGGATTTGTGCTTCCGGATAATGTTCCTGCCAATGAATTCCTGAATATTGAGGGCGAAAAAGTATCCACCAGCCGTAACTGGGCCGTTTGGGTTCATGAGTATATTGCTGATTTTCCGGGCTGTGAAGATGTGCTGCGGTATGTTTTGTGTGCCAATGCCCCCGAAACGAAGGACAATGATTTTACCTGGAAGGATTTCCAGGACAGGAATAACAGTGAGCTAGCCAGCATATTTGGCAATTTTGTAAACCGCACCTGGGTGCTCATGCACAAATTATGCGGGGGTAAAGTGCCCAAACTCCATGAAGAGATGCTGGATGAAAAAGACAAGGCATTGATGAAAGAGATCGCCCATGCAAAGGGAAAGGTGGAAGGATCACTGGAAGAATTCAAATTCAGGGATGCTTTATTTGAAGTGATCGACCTGAGCCGTAAGGGCAACAAGTATATGCAGGAGAAAGAACCCTGGATCATTGCCCGGCAGGTGGCCGAGAACCCGGCAGCTCAGCAGCGAATTGATAACTGTTTGCACCTTTGTTTGCAGCTTACTGCCAACTTATCCATCCTGGTAAATCCCTTTTTACCTAATACCGCAAAGAAGATGCTGGGTATGATGAAAGTGGTTGACAAAATGCTGGATTGGGAAAATGCAGGGAAGACCAACCTGCTTCGGGTGGGCTACAGTTTGCGGGAACCGCAACTGCTGTTCAGGAAGATAGAGGACGGGGAGATAACGGCACAGGTTGAAAAACTAAAAAAAGGACTAACCATCAGTACATCAACACATATGGAAGAAAACAAGAACGAAGAGAAGACCCCGGACATTCCAATTACTGAAGCGGGACCCCACAAGCCGGAAATAACTTTCGATGATTTTGCAAAGATCGATCTGAAAGTGGGTACTATCCTTTCTGCTGAAAAAGTGGAGAAGGCAGATAAGTTACTGAAATTGGAGGTTGACCTGGGCCGGGAGAAAAGGACCATTGTTAGCGGAATAGCCATGCACTTTGAACCGGCGGCGATTATTGGCAAACAGGTGGTGGTGGTAGTTAACCTTGCACCCCGTAAGATGCGCGGAATAGAGAGCCAGGGAATGATATTGATGGCTGAGGATGGATCTGGCACACTTCATTTTATCAATCCGGAAGATCTGATTAATACAGGTAGCGGGGTCAGTTAACAGGCAACATCTGCCAATTGTACCTTTTTTTAAAAAATAACACCGGGAATGCTTTGAATTCCCTGTATTGGTTTTTATTTTTGATTTTTTAATGTTTGGCTTGATTATTGATTTTGTATATGTCTAAACTACATGTATGAACTGCAAAAGATTGTTTCTCGCTTGTTTCCTGCTCCTTTCCATATCGTCCTTTGCCCAGCAACCGGACCTTTCCATGATACCTTACCGCAAAGGTAATCTTTGGGGATATGCATCTCCTGATAAAAGGATATTGGTTGTTCCCGTCTATGACGAGACCAGCTTCTTTTATGAGGGCTATGCCAGTGTCAAAAAAGGAGCCAGGTACGGTTATATCGGCAAGCGGGGGAAAATGGTGATCCCTTTTCAATTCTATTCAGCCAAACATTTCCGGTACGGCTATACCGATAACCTGAAAGCAAACAGGCCGGATACGGTATTGTTTGCCGGGGCCGTGCTGACTCCTGGGGGCATAGAAAGATGCATTGATACCCATGGCAGGCAAATGTCCAAATGCCCGGCTATCAATGAGGAGAATGCACCTATAAATCAACTGCCACTGATTGCAGATTCTGCCGTATCATCGTTCAGCACCCTGAATAAGAGCGAGACCTTTGATAAGGTGACCGGACAATACAGGATGGGTGGTGATGAGACCTATTATATTGCGGTCAAAAACGATCTATACGGTGTTATCAATACCAAGTTCGATAAGATCATTCCTTTTGAATATACTTCTATCACCAAACTGGTTGTCAACGATGACATTTACCTCCTGGCGGAGAAGAACGGTTTGAAAGGGGTATTCAGCAGAAGTGGGTCTCCGTTGCTGAATATGGAATACAGTCGCCTGGAACAGCTAAAAGCAAGTGACGGCAAGGATTATTTTATACTGTCAAAGAACGGTAATACCGGGTTAAAAGATGCTAAACTGCGCGACCTGGTAAGTAATTCTTATGCTGATATTCAATATGATAATGCCGGGGGTTTTATCCTGACGGGGATGGATAAACTGAAAGGGTGCTGGTTCCTGAACAACAAGGTGGTTGAACCCAAATTTGCTGAAGTAAGATTCATTTTCCAGGGAAGATTTGCAATGATCAAAACTGGGTCTGGCAAAACAGGCTATATCAATAATGCCGGTGTTGAGTTCTTTGAGGACTGATCATACATTTCAGGGTTGCATGAAGGTCATTTGAACCCTGCCCCATTATACTGCATGCTGGCTTTTTGTAAAAAGGCCAGCATTTTTTTTGTCATTCTGTAACGAATTGCTGCATAAACAGTATCCGACAATACATTTTCCTTCAGGCTGCTGTCTGATGTATAATGATACAGGAATTCCGTTTTCAGATTATTTGGATTGAAGCCTAATACGTATTCCGAATCGTACACCTGATACAGGGTGGCATTGGGCCTGGAAAAGTTGTAACCACCAGTATAGGAACTGTTGGGCAGGCGGTTTCCAAAAGTTATTATGCTGTCCCTGTACCCGCTGATAGCGAGTATTGTTCCCAGGATATCGAACTGGCTACAGATGCGGTGGTCGGTCTTTTTTTCAGGTACCGAGGGGTCATATACGATGATGGGTATACGGTACCCGCTGATGGCGTTGAATTTGATATTATTTTCATCAGGTGCCATCCAGTGGTCTGAACAAAAGATGAATATGGTGTTGCTGAACCATTTCTCTCTGCTCGTCTTGTTGAAGAATTGTTGAAGGCTATAGTCGTAATAACTCATTGTTTTCATGGCGGTGGTATAACCCGGCGGGAATGTTTTCTGGTATGATGCAGGCAGGTCATACGGGTAATGTGTTGAGATATTGTAATTGACGGCAAAGAAAGGTGGTGAGAGCTCATTTATCTTGCTGTGCATAAAATCCAGCACGTACTCATCCTCGATCCCCATGGCATGTGTGGGTAGATTCTTATAGTTGGGCAGATCTTCTTTGCAGTAATAATTTTCTATGCCCAGCCAGTGTATGCATTTGGCGAATCCGAAATTGTCGAAATCATCCCCGATGCAAAAGAAAGAATGATAATTATTCTTTTGAAGTGCAGTTCCCACAGCAGTTATAGGCATACTGACGGAGGAAGTATGGTAAAGCGGGATATCTGAAAGGGTAGGCAGTCCCGCCAGTATGGCTGTTATGCCTTTGTTTGACTGGTGTGCATAACAAAATGCTTTATCATAGAAACAGCTTTTCTGGATCAGGGAATCGAAGAAAGGCATTTGTACTTTGTACGGACTGTGTGCATCAAAGAAATCATAGGGTACACTTTCCATGATGAATAGCACGATATTCTTATGGCCGTTTTCTGCCCTGTCAGGCGGAATGATCTTTCGTATGGGGTAGATCGAATCACAGGCAGGGGTAGACATGTATACATATCGTTTCACTTCTTCTCCTTTCCTGAAAAGGGAGAATACAAAAGTGTGAAAGGAGTTCTCTGCCACCATGAGTTGTTTACTGTTCAGCTCCACCAGGGGATAGGTGGGTACCATGTATTTTTCGATGCTCTTTTTATACAAGGGCAACAGCACAATACCAAGTATGAAAATGACTGTCACCAGTCTGCATCTTTTTCCTGATTGGAATGAACTGAAGAAACGATGATATAATTTCCAGTTCACGAAAAGAACACTCCCGAAGGCCAGGAAGAACCCGGCAATGATCAATACCTTCATGTGGAAGAGGGTCTTGAAAGGATGGTTCAGTACATAGAGCAGGTCTGCATTGGCCCGCTGGAAATGAAAACGGAAATAAAAGATATCAGATAAGTTAAGCAATATTACACTACTGTTCAGCAGGATAAAGAACAACAAGATGATATGGGTAAGCCATTTGCCTGGAACCAGCCAGGACAGTTGTAATACGCTCAGGAATGTCAAGTTGATCAGTACCAGGATGAAGAGGTCGTAGGCCAATGACCACTTGGAGATCTGGAACCAGTCTTTCCAGGAATTGGCTGCATCTGAAGGACTGAATATAAAATGGTAGTTATAGTTATAAAATATTATTTTTAAAAAGGAAAGTATCATCAGCAGGCTAAAAACCAGCGATACAAAGGGCTTGTTATTCCGCCATTCCGCTTTGATACGGGAAGGCAAAGGGTTTGCGTTCATAAAATGTCAATATTCATGCTGCTTAACCGTTTATGGTATAACAAATATAAGATTATAGCTGGTTTGCTTGGCCTGTACCTGGTGTTAGACTTTCTACAGCACAAAGGCTTGGTGTGGGTGATGATTCATAAAAATTTCCCGGACTATAAAATTCATTCCGGGCTTCCGAAAAATAATAATAAGCTGATTAATACCGGTAAAGTATGGGTTAAGGCGGTTAATACCATAACACGGATGAATGAAATAGATAAACAAAGCAGCGGCCTGGAATGCGATGTTTATTTTGACACCGAAAAAAGGATCTTTGATGTGCACCATGATGAGGACAAGTCGATAGGTATGAACCTGGATGATCTGCTGAAAGTGTATAGTAACAGAGGTTTGCAGGCCTCTATTTGGTTGGATTTCAAGAACCTGGACAGGGGTAATGCGAACCTGTCTTTTTCCACGCTGCTCTCACTGCGCAACAAATACAGATTAAGGGAAAAAGTCATTGTAGAGTCCTCTGAGGCAGAACTGTTGAAACCCTTTAGTGACAGCGGGTTCTACACATCCTATTATACACCTTTTTTCAATCCTTACCTGGCTGGTGATGATTTGTTGAAACACTGGGTGGACAGTCTTACGCAGGTTGTGAACAGATCTTCGGTAAATGCACTTTCAGGTTATTATTTCCAATACCCCTTCCTGCACCGGTATTTTCCCAAATATCCCCTGCTCATCTGGTCGCCCAACGATCGTTTCAGTCTTGTCAACTGGTGGTTTAAGCATAAAGTAGGGGCAGATCAAGCTGTTTTTATTGCCTTATACCCCTGAGGAATGGATCCCGCCCCTGCCACAAAAACAGGCACCCAAAATTTATGTCCTGCTTAATTTTATTGTTTTTTATAAACTAAATAGTATGTTTCATACTGTAGGATTTTTAGGGGTACCTACAGCGGCAGCCTTCAAAACAAACCCCCGATTATTGAAACCCCATAATTAACAAACCGGCTACCTACGGTTTAGTCAACATAGGCTTAAATCGAAGCTCCGCAAGGGTTACGCTTCGTTTAAGCCTTATATGTTGGTGGCTGTTATTTTCGTGTCGCCAATTTGAGTACTGCATTTAGTTGTACATCTTTGTTTTGAATAATATCGTCAATAGTTGGAAGGATAACATACTCTGGAATTATTCCTCTGTCCTTGTACTTAGCTTTTTGAACAGCCATAACATATTTGTCCAAGGGGATATTAATTTTGATTTTTGAATTTGGCAAAATGATTGTTGCCCTTTCGCCTGATATATTCCCATAGTAGCCTCCACCTGTTTCTTCACCAGTAAACATTCCTCGTTTATTACTTTTGGCAATTGAACAAAACTCTGCTGTCGTAGAAAAACTTTTGCCATTGATTAAAAATAAAACTGTGTTCTTAAAATTGTTTTTATTTGGTTTTTGCACTGCTAAATTAGGATGGTCACTTGCTGTAAATTTTTTTGATACAGATTCTATTGAAGCATAATAAGAAAAAGGTTTGTCGGTCAAGTAGGAATAAAGTAATGAGCCAAAAACATCTTGTCCGCCACTATTGTTACGCAAATCAATGATTAGTGTTTTAATTCCTTTTTGATTTATTTCTCGAAACGATTTATTTAGAAAACTAGCAAAATCTTCGTTTGATATTTTGAGAAAGTCCTCGTTAAAAGTTTTTATAGTCAAGATAGCTGTACTGTTTTGCTTATAATCTAAAAGCAAATATTTATCAATAGCAACGGGCTTTGGAAAACATTCTAAATTTTTAAAATTGTCTGCATTTATAACCGTTGATTCTATCTTGCCTGTTTTAGTTTTATAGCTAACATTGAACGAAGAATTTTGTCCATAAATCAGATAATATAAAATGAAGAATGGGTTATCACCATTATTCATTTCCCAATATTTTTCTGTTTGAATTTTTCCATCCGATGGAAGGTAACCAAATAGCTTTTCTTTTATTTTTCCAATTGGTTCTCCGTCCACTGAAATTATTTCTGTTGCAGACGAGAACATTTTTGTTTCGCAAGGTATGTATGCTTGGTTGTTAATGAACCTTAATTGCAAGGGAAATATTTTGTCGCTAAGCATATGCTTTATTGCTTCTATTGGCAGAAAACAAGATGTGTGTCCGTCC
>JANYAL010000139.1 GCA_025361325.1 Bacteroidota bacterium | reverse complement strand
CCTCAACTTCGCGGAATCAGGCATCAAGAAACCAACGGCCCAGATAACAGTGCTGTATACAAAAGATTGCCTGGCAGGTAAACAGGTCATTGCAGTCATCAATTTCCCGCCAAAGAAAATAGCCGATTTTTATAGTGAATGCCTGGTGCCCGGCATAAACAAAGAAAAGAATGATGTGGTGTTGCTCCATCCTTCCATGGAGGTTAAGCATGGCAGCAGGGTCGGGTGAACAGGAATGATGTAATTATAATGAAACTTGAAATATTGGTAAATAATTTGAAAAGAATAATTATTTCACACTTCGGTAAATTGCTCAATATAGCTACCCAGTTTTTTAAAATTACCCTTGTTGATGGTGAAATAATTATTCCGCCCTTCTTTCCGGCATTCGATCAGTTCACTTTCGGATAATAACTTTATATGGTGTGAACAGGTGGGTTGTGAAAGGCCGGTTAGTCCTACCACATCACAGCAGCGCATAGTGCCTTTTTTCCTGATCTCCAGTAAAATGGACAACCGGTAAGGGTCTGCAATGGCTGCCATGGCCTTTTCAATGAAAGTAAGTTCGTTCTTCATTTTTCTCAAGCCTGAATTGTAACCAGGTACAGAAATATTATTAATACTCCTGAATGTTCAAATCGGTGTAATTTTGATAACACAGGTTATGAACATGGAGATGGTATATTATCAATCCCCGATTGGCGTACTCGAAATACGCTGTACCGGAAGTGCAATATCCGAAGTTTTATTCGTGAATGCATGGAAAGGTGCAAAAATTAATGAGCACGATATCAATTTTGTAAAACCTGTTTCAGCGATCCTTAAAAGCTGCACCCGGCAACTGGATGAATATTTTGCGGGCACAAGGACCGAATTCTCCATACATACGGCCCAGGTGGGCACTGCATTTCAGCAAACGGTCTGGAGCGAACTGGCCCGGATTCCCTATGGCCGTACCATCAGTTATCATGAGCTCAGTAAACGTATTGGTAATACAAAGGCCATACGGGCCGTGGGCTCAGCCAACGGCAATAACAATATATGCATCATTATTCCCTGCCACCGGGTAATCGGCAGTAATGGCGATCTGGTTGGGTATGGAGGCGATCTCTGGAGAAAGAAATGGCTGCTTGAACACGAAGGCAAGACCGTAAATGGGGTGCAGACCTTGTTTTGAATGCATTACCATAAGTTCTAACATTCCTTAATTTTGTTTCATGTCCACCCTGCCAAAAGAAAGGGGTAACAGATCACTTGACCGGGGTATAATATACACCTTCCCCTCCATGCCACTCAGTATCAATCGTATAGATTGCCCGGTACGCTCTTCATATTCGGATAGGCTCTGGCGGCAGATGCCACAGGGAGATATCGGATGCTTGCTTTCTCCGTTATTGTTATTGTAACTGATAGCAATGGTATCTATTGCAATACGGGGGTACAGGGTGGCAGCAGAAGACAACAATACCCTTTCGGCACAAAGCCCCACCGGATAAGACGCATTTTCCTGGTTGGTACCTGCCACGATCTCTCCGTTAGCAAGTTTGGCAACAGCGCCTACATTGAAATTGGAATAAGGAGCATAGGCCGACTCCGTTACCCCCCTTGCCTCATTTAAGAGCCAGGAATCGGGTTGCGACAGTTCATCGACCGAATCGAAGACCTCATAGGTGAACTGGTATTCTTCCTTATTCATCATAAGATCTGTTAACGGGTTATAAATTCATAAAAAAGCTTTTTTTACTTAATGCTCCTGAATAATCTATTCCACCTCGGTCCACCCTCCCAGCTGAACCATATCAGGCTGGCCTTTCCAACCACATGGTCCTCCGGAACAAAGCCCCAGTAGCGGCTGTCGAGCGAGTTATGCCGGTTATCCCCCATCATCCAGTAATAATCCATCTTGAATGTATAGCTGCTTGCCTCCCTTTCATTGATGAAATATTTCCCGTCCCGGTTCTCAAAATGGTTCCCTTCATACACTTCAATAGCACGCTGGTAACGTAATACATTGTCGGCGGTGAGGCTAATCGGTGCACCTTTCCTGGGGATCCACAGGGGCCCATAATTATCGACGGACCAACCGGGATTTGCCTGATAATAAGGGAAAAGCTGTTTGGCGGAGAACATTTGGTCATTAAACCCTACTATGAAATCTGATAGAACATATCCCTGGGGAAGTTTCAGGTCTTTCTTTTCCTCGTTAGTGATATTGACCAGCCATTCTGTGTTGCCCAGTTGTACAAGGTCGCCCTGCTCTTCGCGTACATTAATACCAAATTCTTTCAATTTATCCTTGTCGGGAAATTCTCCCGTGGGGACCTGGAGTCTATAATAGCGTTGTGACTGGGGAAATAATTCCTGGGCTGCACCATTTAC
Organism: Bacteroidota bacterium; assembly: GCA_025361325.1. Classification (GTDB taxonomy): domain Bacteria; phylum Bacteroidota; class Bacteroidia; order Chitinophagales; family Chitinophagaceae; genus Ferruginibacter. The sequence goes on along the minus strand of JANYAL010000139.1, from coordinate 1,992 downwards.
GTACACCCTTCCGTTGATGACCTGTATGCTGTCGCCTGCAATGCCCACACATCTTTTTATAAAGTTCTCCCGCTTGTCAACAGGGCGGGTGATGATGAGCGACCCGTAATCTTCCCAAACCTTATCCCTTCCACTCCTCCTGACCTCTTCATAATAGGTAACCTTGGAACCGAATTTTTCCTCATCATTGATGAGTGTATCATTCACCGGGAAATTGAAGACCACCACATCGTTCCTTTTTACGGGCGATGCAAACCAGCGTGTGTAGGGAAGGTGTATCCATTCCACGTATGACTTGGTGTTGAGTACAGGTAACGTATGATGTACAAAGGGCATGGCAATGGGCGTGTTGGGCAAACGGGGACCATAAGAGAACTTGCTCACAAAAAGAAAATCATTCACCAACAGGGTCTTTTCCATTGAAGGAGTGGGTATCGTATAAGCCTCAAAGACAAAAGTGCGTATGATGGTGGCTGCAACAACAGCAAACACAGCTGCATCGATCCATTCGCGGCTGGTGGATTTCTTATAATTGTCCACCACCGCCTGGCCGGCAAATTTCTCAGATTTTGAGAAACCGAGGTAAGGGAAATAAAGGAATGGAAATAGTACAGTGGCGCCATGTTGCCAGAAGCCAAAGCGGCCGAAATACTCAACGAATTTGATAGTGATCCATATTGTGATGAACTGACCGGCAATGGGTATGAACTGAAGAAAAAACCAGTACTTTTTCAACCCCATCTTCTGTACCATGCACCAGGTATTGTAGAAGGGTATCAGCGCTTTCCAGGCGGGTATACCCGCCTTTCTGAACATTCCATACAACCCGATGTGCCAGCCCACTGTTGCCACTATAAATATCATCCAGCCTATACTCATGAGTTAGATTTTAGTATGGTCAAAAATACCATATTTAAAGTTTAGGTGAATTAATACACCATAAATGTTTTGAATTGTTTAACAGAATGGTTGTATTACCGCTTGTTTTTACTTACGGGATATAAAATGGCATTGATACAATCATTGACCTCATCGGCTTTGTTCATGATCATGAAATGCCCGGCGTCCTTTACCGTATGGGTAGGCCTGGTATATTTTATAGGAAACATCTTATCATTATCTCCATGAATATGGTATATCTCCGGATGATGCCAGTCATTCTTCCAATTGATGGCCTGATTCACTGCCCATTTGGTATATAATTTAGTGACCTTTTTACGGGCGGCGGCAACCATCGCTTTTTCTTCTGAAGTACTGATGCCCAAAAAATGATTCTGTATGGGTGCCGTAAGTTTGGAAGAACCGACCGGCAATATCTTATTCAACTTCAGTGTAGCCACTGTTCTCATCCAGGCAGGTATTTCGGTGGATGTTTTGACACTGGAAATGATGATGATCTTATCTACCGGAATCTGTTTGGCTATCTCAATACACACCATACCACCAAAGGAAAGACCCATCAAAACAGGGTTTTCGTCGGAAATGCAACTACGCATTCTCTCCGCATATTGCGGAAGTGTCTCACTATTCTTAGGTTGAAGCCAATGGATCACTTGAAGCCGGTATCCTTCCACTTTTAACCTCGAAAAAGCCCGCTCATCCGCTCCGAGCCCGCTTATACAATAGATAGTCCGCATAAATAACTGTTTACCTCGTCGTTCATTTTCTGGGGAGCACATAATTCACTACATCGGCATGAGTGATGGTCCTCCCCGACAAGATAACCAGTCTTTCCACCACATTCCTCAATTCACGAATGTTACCCGTCCAGTTATATGCTCTTAACGTCTCCAGCGCTTTTGTCTCCATGGCCTTTTTAGGCTGGCCATATTCCATGGCGATCAGATCCAGGAAATAATCCACCAGCATAGGGATATCCTCCTTTCTATCATTCAAAGAAGGAACATGAATGATGATGACGCCTAAACGATGATACAGGTCGAGCCGGAAATTCTTCTGGTCCACTTCTTTCAGCAAGTCCTTGTTCGTGGC
>JANYAL010000137.1 GCA_025361325.1 Bacteroidota bacterium | reverse complement strand
CTTGCCGCCAGAACTAACCGAAAAGCTTGGCTTTATAAATTGATTTCCCATCCAGTTTCAAGTCATTAACCTTCTTCTTTAGGTATTCCTGGCTGAGAAACCAGGGAGTCAAAACATAATAATACAAATACACTCAGCATTTTCACACTGGTAACAAATGACACTTGGATATCGTGGTTACCGAAAATGGAACTTACCGTATCATTGGCATATACTTCTTCCTGTTCTCCACAATCAACCATATATTGATGGCAAACAATACCACCGCAATGAGCAGTCCAGAAGTATCATTGATCAGGTGGGTCAGCAATACCCCTACCATGACAGGAAAAATAATTATAGCACCCAGCGCCCTGTACTTATTGGTGATGACCAACATGCCACCGATTATTTCAGCCACTGCAATAAGGGGCATCAGCCACTTTATACTCATGAATGCAGTTACTATAGTTAACAGGCCCTCCGGAATAACCTTGGGCATTGGCATATAATGAAAGAACTTATTTAATCCCGAATTAATGAACATTAGTCCGAAAAGGAGGCTTAGGATGAAGAGGATGGTCTTTTTCATGGGTCATTATTTTTTATTATTGTAAAGTATATTATTTAAACAATCAGGCTGGGTTCATTGAACGCGAACCAATGATAATGAATTATTCCGTTTCAGGAGTCATGAAATGGGACGGGGCGTCAGACCAGTTCTTTCAGCTTCTCCACCACCGTATCCACTTCCACCTTTGTATTGTATTTGCTGAAACTGAACCGCACCGTAACCTGGTTGGGATTGTTGTTGATGGCGCTGATGACATGGCTGCCCTGGTCGGCACCGGACGTGCAGGCACTGCCGCCGCTGGCGCAGATATTATGAATGTCGAGGTTGAAGAGAATCATCTCGGACTTCTCCGTTTTTGGGAAACTGGCGCTTAGTACCGTATATAAGCTCCGGCCCTGCACATCGCCATTGAAGGCAATGCCGGGTATATGTTTCTTCAGCTCATCGTACATATAATACTTCAGTGTGCCGATATAGGCACTGTCCTCCTCGTAATGCTCGGTGGCCAGTTCCAGTGCCTTCGCAAATCCTACGATGCCATACAGATTTTCCGTGCCCGCCCGCATATTACGCTCCTGCGCTCCGCCCTGCAGGAAGGGTTTAACCTTCACGTTCTCGTTGATGTAGAGTATGCCCACTCCTTTGGGCCCATGGAACTTATGCGAGGCACCGGTGATGAAATGTATGGGCGTGTTTCGGAGATCAAAGGGGAAATGCCCCACCGTCTGCACCGTATCGCTGTGGAAAATGGCATTGTAAAGTTTGCAGCGTTTACCCACGGCATGGATGTCGAGTATGTTGCCTATCTCGTTATTGGCATGCATCAGTGTTACCAGGACCCTTTCCTTACTGGAAGCCAGTAAAGTTTCCAGGTCTTCAAGATCTATATGTCCGTTGGGTAATAGTTTCACCATGCTGATGGTGATGTCCTCCAGCTTGTTCAGGTATTCAGCCGTATGCGAAACGGCATGGTGCTCGATGGGAGAGGTGATGATATGCCTGCAACCCAGGTCGCGTACGGCTGCCGTAATGGCCGTATTGCTGCTCTCCGTGCCCCCGCTGGTAAAGAATATCTCTGCCGGGTGTGCCTTCAATATCTTTGCCACGCTTTTCCTCGCCTGCTCTATCGCCATTCTGTTTTCACGTCCATACGAATAAATCGAAGAGGGATTACCAAACTTCTCGGTGAAGAAAGGCATCATGGCCTCCAGGACCAAGGGGTCAATGGAAGTTGTAGCTGCGTTGTCGAAGTAGATCCGGTTGGTACTCATTGTTCTTAGAATCGTATTTAGGGTTTTAGTTTTGCGTTTCTTGGTTTGTAGTTTGTGATTTTTTAGGATAATTACCACAAAGAGATCGTTGGGGAATATTTGTTTCAAACGCTAATACTGACTCTATATTCATACGTTCACATCCCAAAACAAAAATCCCTAAACTGCTTACATCAGCTCCCCAATATCCTGCATCAGCCTCTTTGCAATATTATCCGCTGTTGTCGCAAAATTGCTTTCTGCATAGATGCGTATGATGGGCTCGGTATTGCTGGTACGCAAATGTACCCAGTCCTTGTCGAACTCTATCTTAAGTCCGTCCTCTGTATTCACGGGCTGGTTCCTGTATTTATCTTTGATTTTCTTAAAAAGTTCGTTAGCTTCCATCCCTTCGTTCAGCGTGATTTTGTTCTTGCTGATGAAATAGTCGGGGTAGGTATTCCGCAGCTGGCGTATGCTTTTTTTGCTGGTTGCCAGGTGCGATAGGAACAGGGCAATGCCGATGAGCGCATCCCTGCCGTAGTGCAGGTCGGGTACAATGATGCCTCCGTTGCCATCAACAGTTCAGGTGCGGTGGCCGTTCCCGAATTGCTGTATGCGCTGGGTATTAAAGATATCATTGTACTGAATGAAACCATGAATGGCGAGTTCGC
>JANYAL010000011.1 GCA_025361325.1 Bacteroidota bacterium | reverse complement strand
TGAAAAATTAGCCACAAGGCGTTCCGATGGAACGCTACAACCCTTCAAAATAATATGCTACCCATAATTTGTTCCGATGGAACATTACAATGTGTCTACTTTGTTCCGTTAGGAATATTTTATGGGTAGAAAATCAGCGTTCATGGGTTTACGTTCTATCGGAACGTTTTGTGTGACGTAAAAATCTAATAGCTCAACACCTTAAATATTAATTATTAATTTCCCCAGGAATGCTTTTACTTTTTGTTGTACGGTTTCACTTAAAGGAACCAGTGGCAGCCGCAATACATTTTCAATAATACCCATCTCATATAAGAAAGCCTTTACCCCTGCCGGGTTATTTTCAGCGAACAAGAGGTCGTTGCCCTCCAGGCATTTATAATGTAAAGGGCGGGCGGCTTCAAAATCTCCCCGCAGGGAATGACGCACCATATTAGAAAAATCGGCGGGAAAACAATTGGCAGCCACACTGATCACACCATCCATGCCACAGGCGATCAGGGGCAGCGTTAAATGATCGTCGCCGCTGACCACCAGGAAATCATCGGGCCTGTCGCGCAGTATGTGCATGCACTGGATCATATTACCGCTGGCTTCTTTGATACCTGAGATATTGTCCACTTCCCTTGCGAGGCGCAAAGTTGTTTCCGCATTGATATTGCTGCCCGTCCTTCCGGGAACATTGTATAAGATGACGGGTTTGGGACTGGCACTTGCCAGGTTCTTATAATGCTGGAATATCCCTTCGGGTGAAGGCTTGTTGTAATAAGGGCTGGCGCTTAAAACAGCTACGGCTTTTTCCAGCGGGAAGCTTTGCAGGTTCTCCATCACTTCCCGGGTGTTGTTGCCGCCGATACCAACGACTACGGGTATACGTTCATTTACCTTTTCACAGGTATAGTGGATGATGTCGATCTTTTCTTCGGTATCCAGGGTGGGTGTTTCTCCCGTTGTTCCCAATGTAACCACATATTCCGCGCCGTTGTCAATAACATGATCGAGCACCCTTCCCAGTGCATCAAAATCAACATGGGTACTGGCTTTAAATGGCGTTACCAGGGCTACCCCCGTTCCTGCCAATAGCTTGCGTAAACTCATGGAAAAAAATTTTTGTGAAGGTATTGCAACAAATCAATTTATGGTAAAAAAAATCCTCCCATAATTCAGGAGGACAGTTCGTTTCAGGCGCCTGATCCTTTAACGGGAGGTGTACATGGCAGCCGGATGTAAGATCTTTGAATGGTCGAGGTATTGCCGGTTAGGGCTGTAAATGAACAGGCAGGTACCGTTCTTTATTTTATCAATGATGGGTTTATGCAAATTTTCCGGAATGGCGGGACAGCCCCAACTGCGGCCGATATGACCCTGTGATTGCGCCAGCGCTTCATTCACATAGGCGGCACCATGCACCACGATGTCCCTGCGGTTGGCATTGTCATTGACACCCGATTCAAGCCCTTCCAGGCGCAATGAATAACCATTGTGGCCGGTATAGGTACCGAGTGTTTCATAAAAACCCAGGCTGCTTTGATTGCTGTGAGGCGTATTGGAAAAATGGTCGGCGGTTGCCATTCCTGAATTTGAACCGTGCGCTACATAGGTATTGAAAAGTACTTTATTCTGACCGAGGTCGATCACAAATAACCGCTTCTTGTCGGAGGGCAGGCTGAAATCCACGATCGAGATGATATGGTCATTGACCAGTTTACCCGTTTCCACCAGGTAATTATATCCTTGCATGGCGTAATCAAATGCCTGTTTCGACAGGCCCAGCAGGTTCAGGCGCAGGCTGTCGTAGATCCCCGATGCCGAGGATTGAACCTTTAACCTCAAAGTGTTCAACATCGAATCAACTGGTATCAGTGATTCCATCTTCAGCGGTGAAGGGCTTGTAACATAAGCCGTTTTACCCTTTGCAAAAACAAATGGCAAATGAAGAATGAAGATCAGGAGGGAAGTGAAATAGAACCAGACCTTTTTTAAAGCGGATTTCTTACTGATCATATTGATATTGATTTTAATAATGCCTAAGCGGCACAAAATTCGGTTAATATATGTTTTGGTTATGTTAAAAAGGGTTGTGAATGCGTTAACGAAAGGCCGGTCCGGGCTGTTTCAGTTAAACAGGCGGGGTGCCTGATCAGTCACCCCGCGATGGAACAAAATAATTAAGAAAGTAAAATTTTATTGATCTCCCTATAATTATTCTGACAGGCCATTCATCCCCTGTAAAGATACCGCTAAGCTGGTTTTCTTTGATGATTATTTATGCAAACGATTGCGCCGAAACAGTTGTGCAGCATACATTACATAATGCTTACACCATGACCGGAATTGCCGGCAGGGTAATGGCTCCCTTTGATACAGTGCTGGCAACGGATCTCGCGGAGTTGTCCGATTGCCGGCTTGCTATATCTTTTGAAGAGGCCATACAGTTAAGAATGATGATTTGTTCAGCATTGGTTCTGAATTATTGAAACAAGAGATAAAAAATAAGATTTATTGACAGGTTATACCCTAACCCCCGTCGCAGATCTTATTGCACAGCTGCATTATCGGGTGCAACTTTTATTACAAAATCGGCTACGTTTACTTTGCCACCCCTTTTAAACTCCAGCCAGGCCCTGTAGATCCCGGCTTCAGGGAAAGTAGTGTGCAGCATTAACTCATTCTCCATTAACATTGGATGAACATGAAGGTATTTCCTGTTGCTCATCCCTATGATTACCATATGTGCTTTTTCACCCAAATAATTTTCTAAACTATCCGGAGAAAGTATACCACCACTATTGCTTATTAAAGCCCCGAACATGATCTCTTTATTGCTTACAATAACAGTATCCTTCATCTGAAGTTCAACAGTATATCCGTCTTTGGTATTTTTGAGTTTCTGCGTTTCGTAGATCATTGGCTTTACCTGTTTGCCTGATACCGTTATTTTTTGAAGCGTAACCTGCTTTTCCGCATTTGCAGGTTTATAGTCGGCATAGAATACATAATTACCTCCCTGCTGAAAGGTATCGACAATACCGTATGTTCCGTCTGCTTGTTCAACAGGGTGTAAATGTTTGAATAAAGAGAGGTCTTCACTGACCTCAATTAAATGAATTTTCTTTTCATGCTGAATTTCCAAAGCAACGATACTATCCTTATTGGTTTTAACCGGCC